>RFHA01000080.1 GCA_003696565.1 Chloroflexota bacterium | reverse complement strand
CAAGTTGGGATATTAGCTTGCTCCGCACGAGTTAAACCATAGGCAGATTTTCGGTTAGATATAACCAGCGCGATTTCAGCATCTAAAATGCCATTTTGTATTGCATCAATGAGAGCCTGCAAGTTTGTGCCGCTACCAGAAATTAAGACAACGAGCTTTTTACCCAATGATTTGAACCCCTATCTCTGATGTAATTTCTCCAATAACTTGAATATCACTCAACACATTAATGACTTGTTTAGCATCCTCTGGTGAGAAAATCAACAACATCCCTAATCCCATATTAAACACACGGAACATCTCATCATCTGTCACTTGACCAAGTGATTGAATAAGTTGAAAGATCGGCGGTTCTGCCCAAGTTCCTCGCTGAATTATTGCCCCAAGTCCATCCGGCAGGATACGCGGCAGATTGTCTATGATTCCCCCTCCGGTAATATGTGCCATGCCTTTAATCGTGATTCCGGCTTGCCATAATTTTTGAACATCAGGTAAATAGCAACGATGTATCTTCATCAATGCTTCTCCAACCGATTCACCTAATGCGCTATGCGGCTGTGCCCAATTAATATGTTCTAACACCTTCCTTGCGAGAGAATATCCATTGGTATGTAACCCGGTTGAAGGTAATGCCATAACTACATCACCCGCCTGAATTGTCTTACCATCAATAAGTTTTGGACGATCAACCACACCAATGATTGTGCCAACCAGATCAAGCTCACCAGGTTGATAAACTCCAGGCATCTCGGCGGTCTCTCCACCAAGTAAAGCTGTTCCCGTCTCACGGCAAGCTTTAGCACACCCGCTTACTACAGCGGCAATCTGTTGCGGATTGAGTTGTGATGATGCAACATAATCTAGAAAAAACAATGGTTTTGCACCCTGTACTAAAATATCATTGATGCAATGATTGACTAAATCCTGCCCGATTGTGTCCCACTTGCCAACTTTAGCAGCGACCATTGTCTTTGTACCAACACCATCCGTTGAGGCAACTAGAATCGGCATATCCATGCTCTTAAGTATATCTGCGGCAAACAACCCACCAAATGATCCTACTTCAGAAAGGACTGCTTCTGTATAAGTTGATTGAATAGCTTTTTTCATTAATTGTGTTGCCTGATGTCCGGCATCGATATTCACACCAGCGTTTTTATACGCATCATGCGTCATAAATTTTCTCCTATTTAGGTCATCGCTTTACAAGACGATACCGAATAAACTATCAGTTGTTTGGGGTTTATTTGCCAATGTCGTGCCGATAATGTGCGCCGTCAAAGTGGATTTTTTCCACATTAGTGTAGGCATTATTTAATGCTTGTTGGAGTGTGTCTCCAATTGCAGAGACAGCTAGTACACGTCCGCCTGATGTAACAATGTCTCCTGATTCACTACGCGAAGTCCCTGCATGGAAAACCATTGCACCCTCCACCGTATCTAACCCAAGAATAGGCACCCCTTTTGAATAATTACCTGGATACCCACCAGAAGCCATAACCACAGTTACACATGCAGCTTTTTTCCACTGCACATGAACTTGGTCGAGTGTTCCAGCTACACACGCCAACATAATCTCCAGCAGATCAGAGTCAAGCAATGGCAAAATGACCTGTGTTTCAGGATCACCAAAGCGGCAATTAAATTCCAATACCTTTGCTCCCTGCGGAGTCAACATCAAACCGGCATACAACACCCCTTTATAGGGTGTGCCACGTGCCGCCATTGCCTGTATAACCGGTTCGATAATCGCCTGTTTATAATGATTAAGATCATCCTCAGAAATATCTGCCACAGGCGCAAACGCTCCCATTCCGCCTGTATTTGGACCTTCATCATGGTCATAAACACGCTTATGATCTCTTGAAGGTGGCATCATAACCACATGTTGACCATCACAAAACGCCAAAATAGACGCTTCCTTACCGATCAATCGCTCTTCAATGACAACTTTTGCACCTGCCACACCAAACTGCTTATCTTGCAAAATTGCCTTAACCGCGCTCTTTGCTTGTTCCTTGCTATCACAAACGATCACACCTTTACCAGCCGCCAAGCCATCCGCTTTGACCACGACATCATATGATGTAGAATCAATAAATGCAAATGCTTGCTTAACATCATCAAATTCGCCATATTCAGCCGTCGGAATGCCGTGTTCAAGCATGAACTTTTTAGCAAACGCCTTAGAGCCTTCTAGTTGTGCCGCCGCGGCTGTTGGACCAAACGCCTGTATTCCTGCACGCATCAGATCGTCCACTACCCCCCCCACCAACGGAGCCTCTGGTCCAATCACTACCAAATCAATGGCATGCTCTTGTGAAAAGGCGACAATATCTTTTGGATTAACATTACGTGCTGTGCCAGCGTTCCCAGGAGCAACAAAAATCCGCTGTGCCCGCTCCGATTGCTGTAATTTCCACATAATTGCATGTTCACGCCCGCCACCACCCACAATTAGAATATTCATAATAAACCTAATGCCCCCATGCTCCTGTAAAAGTCACATTACTTCCGTCTTCCTCAAATAATGCTTGCGGGATAGCCACCGGATAATCGCCAGAAAAACAAGCGGTGCAATGCCCACGAGACTGATCTGTAAGTCCTTCCATCACCGCCTTAATCATGCCAGGCAGCGACAAATAATCCAATGAATCCGCCCCAATATGCTGACAAATTGCAGAGATATCCATCCGATGAGCAATCAGTTGCTTATATGTTGCCATATCAACCCCCATAAAACATGGGTGCCGAATAGGTGGAGACGAAACGCGCACATGCACCTCCTTCGCACCACCTTCACGTAACAAAGCCACCAAAGGACCTGATGTATTGCCGCGCACAATTGAGTCATCCACTACAATCACACGCTTGCCCTTTAGATTAGCTTCCAATGGATTGTATTTCACATGCACACTGTCTTTGCGTAATTTATCGTCCGGCTGAATGAATGTCCGTCCAATATAACGATTTTTTGTTAACCCTTCGGTATAGGGTAAACCAGCTTCTTGTGCATATCCAATCGCCGCAGGAGTTGCAGAATCCGGCACGCCAATCACAATATCCGCGTCAATATGGGTTTCGCGTGCTAGTTGTCGCCCTAAACGCTGGCGTACCAGATGCACATTCTGATCTTCAAGCAATGTATCTGGGCGTGCAAAATACACATATTCAAAAATACATAAGGCGCGGCGCGGCGATTTTTTACCGATGATAGACTGGACACCAGTTTCATCAATTCGCACAATTTCACCTGGCTCAATTTCCCGAACATACGTTGCGCCGATTGTTCCCAGCGCGCATGACTCTGACGCTAATACCCAACCATCACCGTCCAGTTTCCCCAAACACAACGGACGCATCCCTAAGGGATCACGGACTCCATACAATGCGTTGCGTGTCAAAATTGTGAGGGAGTATGCGCCTTCTGCTAATTGCATCAATGTCTTGATGCGGTGCTGCCACAAATCAAGAAAATCACCATCAATATCTAACATATAACCGTCAAGCCAGGTTTCTGGTGGTGCTGCCAGTAATTGCGTAATCACTTCGCTATCTGTTGTGGAAGAAAGTCCTACTCCTCGCTTAAGCAACATCCTACGTAAGGTAATCGTGTTTGTCAGATTACCATTATGAGATACACCTAATGGACCATCTATCGTCTCAATAAGATAAGGCGACGTATTCCGCTCATTAGAACTACCTGTTGTTGAATAGCGATTGTGTCCGATAGCAATATGCCCTTTAAGCGGCTTAAGATTCACCTCATTAAATACTTGTGAGACTAACCCCAGCCCTTTATGTACATAAGCATATTCACCATCACTTGTCACAATTCCCGCGCCTTCCTGTCCACGGTGTTGTAGCGCATATAATCCAAAAAATGACAACCGTGCTACATCACGCCCTGGCGCATACACGCCTAAAATACCACATTCTTCTTTGGGTCTATCTTCGTTATACATGCTCCATCCGTTTGATAATCCGTGCTTTTGCGGGTAATTCACCAGGGATAAATTCCTGTCCAGTAAGTTTTTCATAGGCTGTGATATATCTTCCAGCAACCTCTGCAGCAAACTCCGGTGGTATTAATGGTGGTGTTCCTTCCCCTGTATATCCTTGTTTTGCAAACCACAGACGCAGATATTCTTTGTCAAAATGCTGTGGATTACGTTTTTCGTCATATGTCTCTTTGATCCAATAACGGCTTGAATCAGGCGTGTGAATCTCATCAATCAGTGTTAATTGTCCATCTACTAAGCCGAACTCATATTTTGTATCAACCAAGATTAAGCCGCCACGTGCTGCTATTTCTTGCCCACGCAGAAACAACGCAACTGCTACTTGTTCAATCTCTGCCCATAAATCTGGTTGAACTAAACCTTGATCCAGTAATTCTGCCCGTGTTAAACGCTGATCATGTCCACCATCTGCTGCTTTTGTTGTAGGGGTAATAACCGGATGCGGTAGCGGATCATTCTTTTGTAAGCCATCTGGCAGCGGAATACCATAAGGGTGTCGATCTCCAGCTTCATAAAGCGTCCACATAGCGGTGCTTGTCACCCCGGTGATGTACCCACGCACCACAACTTCTACCGGTAATGGATCAGCGTCCTTCGCGATTGTCACATTTTCATCCGGCGATGAAATGACATGATTAAGAACAAAATCTTGTGTTTGCTCAAACCACCACAAACTGAGCTGATTTAACACCTG
This sequence comes from Chloroflexota bacterium, assembly GCA_003696565.1. GTDB lineage: Bacteria > Chloroflexota > Anaerolineae > Aggregatilineales > Phototrophicaceae > DAOTWY01. The sequence continues at coordinate 8,530 of RFHA01000080.1, read as the reverse complement.
CCCTTTGTATGGAATTAAGCCTAAAATACGATCAAAAGCAGAAACACGATCAGTCGTGATGAGGATGCGCTTGTCTGCGACGATGTAGCTATCTCTCACCTTGCCACGTATACGTTTCCCCAAATTTGGAATATCTACTTCATCTAAAGAGAGTGGAACAGCTGCTAATAGATCACCATGTGTTAGCATTACTCAGCCTCCATTTGAATGGCATTACGAATCAATGCAGCCATATGTCGTGCCCGCATCGGCGCATCACCGATATGCTGCTCCGCTTGAAGTAATATAAATACTTGATCGGGGTCAATATATTGTGTGATTCGTTCATCATCTGCCAATAACCCTGCTAGAGGATTTGGTTCACCACGCCGCACAGCTTCCCAAGCTTTTAGGCTATTTTCTCGGATCACCTCATGAAGTTCTTGACGATCCCCTCCCACACGTACTGCTTCCATTAATAAACGCTCTGTTGCAGCAAAAACACCATAAGCTTCCAGATTACGTTGGATAGCATATTCATCAATTCGTAACCCTACCAGAATGCGATTCATACGGCGCAACAGCTCATCTGCGGCTAAAAATGCTTCTGGCAAAATCACACGTCTGTTACCAGAATCATCTAATGTTCGTTCTAATAAACTGTGTGCAGCATTATCCCACGCTACTCGTGGTAAAGAAGCGATATATCGAGCAAGGCTATCTAAATTCTCCGCATTGATCGGATTGCGCTTAAATGGCATGGCAGAAGATCCAACTTGTTTACTACCGAATGGTTCCGCCCATTCACCAAATGGTGGTGATTGCAATAAGCGCAAATCAAACGCCATTCGATAGATTGTCATCGCTAAACCAGCTAAGCCATTTATAACATCCCAATCTTGACGGCGTGGGTAAGTCTGATGCGTTACAGGATAAGCCTCTAAGTCAAGTGCTTTCATAACATGGCGTTCAAGTTGTTGGGGGGTGATTCCTGTTCCCTTAAGTAATTCACTATACGAAGCAGAAGTACCAACAGCCCCCTTAAACCCTTTTCCACGAATCATCTTACGAATACGATTCAAGTTTTCCCAATCACTGAGCAAGTCTTGCCCATAATTGGCTAAACGATAACCAACAGTTGTTGGTTCAGCTGGCTGTAAATGTGTGAACGCCATGCAAACATGATCACACTCATTTTCAATCAATTCCACTAAGCGCATTAAAAGCGTTCTCAACCGCAAAAGCAACGCATCCATTGCAGCACGCAGGCGCAATGCATCTGCATTATCTTCAATATCCATACTCGTGGCACCCAAATGGATAATGCCACCTGCTGTTGGGCATTGTTCTGCAAATGTTCGAACTTCTGCCATTAAATCATGGTGAATCTCTGCTTCAATTTCAAAAGCCCGTTCTAAATTGATGTTATCCTCGTTTTGTCGCAATTCTGCAACTTGCTCTATTGTGACAAGCCCAGCTTCTGCTTGTGCTTCTGCCAACGCTACCCAAATTTTTCGCCAAAGTCGTCGCTGATTAGCAACAGACCATATCTGACGCATTTGATCACTGCCATAACGCCAGGTAAACGGGTTTAGAAATGTATTATGTGTATACACAAGTTTCCTCACGCAAATCGAATACCATTTTCAAATAATCTCAAACCGCTAAATCCTCGCTCATCCCGATGAAACCGTGGATGTTGCCAAGGATAGATATGATCTTCAGGATGAGGCATCAAGCCTAACACGTTTCCCGCAGTGTTACATAACCCAGCAATGTTTAACACAGACCCATTTGGGTTAAATGGATAGCCTGCCGTGTTACCATTTGCATCCACATAAGTTAGCGTCACCAAATTTTGTTCGGTTAATCGTCTTAATGCTGCTTCATCTTTTGCCATAACCCGCCCTTCACCATGCGCAACGGGTACATATAGTAGCTCATCAATACCACGAGTAAACAAGCAAGGACTATTCGGATTCGTCATTAAATACACCCAACGACATTCAAATTGTCCTTGTGCGTTATAAGTCAGAGTCACATCACGCTTATCTCCTGGCAAAAAGCCGGATTTCACAAGCGTCTGAAAGCCATTACAAATCCCCAAAACAGGCTTACCAGCATCAATAAATGCTTGCAAATTCGCGCCAAAACGTTGTCGCAAATCTAACGCCCACAACACGCCAGCACCTAAATCATCCCCATAGGAAAAACCGCCAGGCAGCACCAGCATATTGTAATCTGAAAAGGAGCGTTCACCATTTAATAGTTGATTGATATGCACAATCTCCGGCTCACCACCTGCTAACTTACAGGCAAGTGCAGCATCATGATCGCGATTTGTTCCATTGGCATGGAGGATCAGCACCCGCGGCTTAGTTGTTTTAACTGCTGGTGCTGCGTAAGGTTTGGATTCGATTGTACAAACTTGTGAAGTGTCACTTTTATACCCACGCCAAGCCTGCTCTAATTCAGCGATTGCCACCTCAAATTGTTCACCATAGCGCAATATCGGTGTTTGAGTAACTTCTCCTAGATAATGTACATTCTCAAATTGTGCTTCAATCGCGGCTTGGTGTTCCGGTAAAACCTCAACAATAAAACGTGTTCCACTTTCAGAAAACAACCAGACACGATCATCCATTGGGGCTTGAACGATTGTTGCACCTAATCGCCCACCTATGCACATCTCCGCTAAGGCAACCCCTAAGCCCCCTTCACTTAAATCATGGCAAGCAAGAATCCAGCCTGATCGAATGGCATAATGCAATCGCTTCATCGTATCTAATGCGTTGCTGTTCGGCTGTGGGACAATACCACCTTCTACACCATATAAATCGAAGAAATGGCTACCACCTAGTTCATTGCGGGTCTCTCCAATCAAGTAGAGTTTGTTACCAGCCCGCTTTAAGTCCATCGTAACTGTATTTTTCACATCCGGCACCATACCCAAAGCAGAAATTACCAACGTGCCAGGGATGGCATGTCGCTCCCCATCATCCCCCAAATACTCATTATTGAGACTATCCTTACCGCTGATAAATGGCACATCATACGCCATTGCTGCATCATAACAGCCTTGTGAACAACGCACCAATTCTCCCAAACGATCAGGTAAATTTGTATTGCCCCAACTGAAGTTGTCTAAAATCGCTACTTGCTCAGGGTCAGCCCCTACTGCAACTAAGTTCCGTATGGCTTCATCCACCGCTGCCCACGCCATTGCATAAGGGTCATAGCGTGTATATTGCGGGCACATACCAACAGAAAGCGCAAGCCCACGGATATTTTGAGTCTTATCGCTTGTCATAGCAGGGTGCATCAAACTGGGCGAATGCATCGGCACAATCACCGCTGCATCTGCTGGAGCATGATTATCTACCCCAACCAGTGGCTTAATGGCTGTACCACCTTGCACCTCATGATCATAGCGTCGGATAACCGATTCTTTACTGCGAATCGTTGGCATAGCCAGCAAACCCAAAAGCGTCTGACGTAAATCAACATCTGGCAAAGCCGCTTGTGTCACTTCTTGTGCAGACCAAACTGCCTCAAGCTGCCGTTGAGGAATGCCATCATGCAAAAAGTCCATAGCAACATCCCCTACCAGCTTATCGCCATAATGCAATATCAAACGCCCTGTTGGCTCAAATATACCAATCACCACTATTTCCACATCTTGCCCAGCACAGATGACCTGTAGGCGCGGTAAATTTTCCGGCGGTACGGCTAACACCATACGCTCTTGCGCTTCACTCAACCAGATTTCCCAAGGGCGTAACCCTGGATATTTAAGCGGCACCGTATTAAGTTGCACTGTTGCACCAATTGCTGCGCCCATTTCCCCAACAGCGGAAGATAATCCGCCCGCACCGCAATCAGTAATTGCTGTATAAAGACTTTCATCCCGCGCACGTAAAACGACTTCCTGTACTTGCTTTTCATGAATAGGATGCCCAATTTGCACTGCCCCGCCAGAAAGTGTACTGGTTGATGTATCCATCTCCATACTAGAAAAAGTTGCGCCACGTAATCCATCCCGTCCGGTGCGCCCACCAATCACCACAATCAAATCACCGGGTTGAGGCTGTGTACGATGCGCCCCCCTCGGTAAAATCCCCAAACATCCACAAAACACCAGTGGATTCGCCGTGTAACCACGATGATAGTGAATCGCACCATTCACGGTTGGAATACCCATTTTGTTGCCATAATCCTCAATCCCTGCAACAACACCTTCCGCAATACGCTTAGGGTGCAATACACCTTCCGGCACATTGTTTTCATCCGGCATTCCAAAACACAAAATATCGGTATTAGCAATCGGCTTAGCAGAAACGCCTAGTACGTCTCGTATCACACCACCAACACCAGTATTTGCCCCACCAAACGGCTCTAATGCCGACGGGCGGTTATGTGTTTCCACCTTAAACGCAACATCCCAATTTTCATCAAATTGGATAATTCCGGCATTATCCACAAATGCTGATCGCACCCAAGGTTTATTAACACGATCTGTTGCCGCGCGAATATAAGTTTTCAATAAACCGTTGATCTCATAAGTTTGGGGAGAACTGTGTGGTGAAGCTCCGTGTGCAGGTCCAGTATAGATAATCCGCGCCTTGAAGGTTTTATGCACACAATGCTCGCTCCATGTTTGTGCTAGCATTTCAAGTTCAGCATCTGTTGGGTCACGCTGAATTTGCTGAAAATACGCTTGAATTGCCCGCATCTCATTCAAATCAAGCGAAAGCCGACGTTCCTGGCTAATTGCTATAAGTTGATCGTCGGTTACATCCTTTAATGGAATAATCTCGACCGTATCATCAACGGGCTTTGCAGTGATAAAGGGAGGTTGTATTGGACTATCAATAGTATGATACTGAATGAGTGGATTGGAGAAAACCTGAGTCGCCAATTGCGTCAAGTCGGTTTCTCCATAGATTAAGTATCGTTGTCCAGTTGCTACTTTCTGCAAACCTTGAATACCTAAAACACGCGCCGCATTCATCAAGCTTTCTGCCGCGGGATCAGTCACCCCTGGGTGCAGCGTAACATCAACATAATGATCCACATTATCCGGTGAATATAGTTCATTCAGACAATAAGCCTCTGCAACCGGATCAACCAAAACTTCTTGGCACAATGTTATCACATCTAGCTCGCTTAAATCGCCTTGTAAGAAATAAACGCGAACCATCTGTGCTGTAACCCCATCCGCCATCACACGCACTTGCGGATTCTTTGCCCAGATTTCAATTCTCAAGCTATCTCTCCCCTATAAAATAGAAAACGACCTCATCCTTGATTGGATTCGGTCGTGGCTAATGTGTGCAAAAAGACTACCGATAGAAATTCGGTACGAATTAAGTTTATCCATCTGGCAAGAAAATTTAATTGCATAATAAGCCCAGATGTTAAACAACATTTAAGTCGCTATGATAAAGCTCTACTCATCGTTTATCAACAGGGATTTTTATGTGTGTCTCACAATTTTGCCGCATAATCAAAAAAATTTGTAGATTGATAAGGACACAAAAATGGCTAAAACGATTTATGAAAAACGCACTGTCATGAAAACATCTATCCAAAAGTTAATTGATTTCCATAATGATCCCAAAGCCTTATCTCGCCTAACTCCCCCGCCCATCTTCATGCAATTGCACCAAGACAATCGCACCTCATTAACCGAAGGTGTTTTAGAATTTACGCTCTGGTTTTTGTTTATTCCCATCCGTTGGATAGCACGTCATGAACCTGGACCAACAGAGACATCGTTTGCAGATCGCATGGTTAAAGGTCCATTAGCATCCTGGTATCATCAACATATCTTTGAAGAAACATCTGAAGGTGTTGCTTTAATAGATCGGTTGGAAATTGAACATTACCCTGGTATCAAAGGTATCCTCACCCGTTTAATGTTCGATGGTATCCCATTGCGAATTTTGTTTTTTTACCGCCATTTACGTACCAAATGGGCTGTTGAAAAAACATAACCAGACTTTAGTATATGCCTCATCCGATACTTATGCAGGTTTGTTAATATTCACAACGTTCAATATAGTGTAAATTATATGAAAATACATGAGTAAAATTATCATCATTGGAGCAGGTATTGGTGGTTTGACATCTGCGGCACTTTTGCAACAAGCCGGGTATCAAGTCACGGTTTTAGAGGCACAATCTTATCCTGGTGGATGTGCTAGCACTTATTATCACCAAGGCTTCCGCTTTGAATCCGGCGCAACCGTTGTGGGCGGTTTCCAACACAATGGACCCCACGCCCTAATTGAAAATCAACTCAATATGAAGTTCCCTGTCCGGCGGCATGATCCAGCATGGGTAACGCATTTACCAGATCGATCAGTTGCACTCACAGCGGATAACACAGATGTATTAAAAAAATTTCCGAATACCGCCAAATTCTGGCAGCAGCAACAAACAATCGCCGCGCTTGCCTGGGAACTCTCTGCACAGTGTTTGCCTTTCCCTCCCCGCAGCAGTACGGAGATGTTACAACTCATCAAAGTGGGTTTACGTAATTTCCCGCAGGATTTACGTATAATCCCATTTGCTTTCATGAGTGTTTATCAATGGCTTAAGTGGCATGGGCTACATAAAGATCAAACTTTTGTGCGCTTCCTAGATGCGCAACTGCTTATCTCTGCTCAAACAACCAGTCGCTATGTCAATGCACTTTATGGCGCAACAGCACTTGATCTTGCCAGGCAGGGTGTGTTTCACATCGAAACTGGTATCGGGGGAATCGCCCAAGCACTGGTAGAAAAAATCCAATCATTAGGTGGTGATGTTCAATACCGTTGGCGTGTTAACCGCATTGAGGTACAACAGGGACGTGCTATCGGTGTATATGCACGTCGTGGAAAACATGCCCAAACTGATGAATTTTTCCCGGCAGATTTTGTCATTGCTAATACCACTCCTTGGGATTTACATACGTTTTTAGCAGAAAACAGTCCAAAGCGTCTGCGCCAGGAAGTAAACAAACGTCGTTTAGGTTGGGGGGCTTTTGTGCTGCATCTTGGTGTCAAATCAGATGCGTTCCCGCCAGATTTTCCTGATCATCATCAGATTATCACAGATATGGACTCGCCATTGGGCGAAACCAAAAGCCTATTTCTATCCCTTTCCCCCACCTGGGATACAAGCCGTGCCCCCGCTGGACAACGCGCCATGACAATTACCACGCACACACATGTCTCTCAATGGTGGGAATTACTCAATCGAAATCCTGAAGCATACGCTGCCAAAAAAGCAGATTATACCGAGCGTATTCTCACCACTGTCGAGCAGCTTATCCCAGGATTTCGGGATAAGTTAACGTTAGTTCTACCGGGCACCCCCGTGACATATCATTTCTATACGGCGCGACACTTAGGCATGGTAGGCGGATTTCCACAGACTTCGCTGTTCAAGGCACGCAGTCCCCGCACAGGCATCCCTAATGTACGTTTAGTAGGTGATTCAATTTTCCCAGGACAATCCACAGCAGGGGTGACGCTAGGTGCTATCCGCGTTGCAGAGGATGTCAAACGTCATTTAGCTATTACACCTATTTTTGCAAACCAAAGCCAAGTGGAGAAACTATCATGGCAGTAATTTTCTGGTTCCGGCGGGATTTACGGCTCAATGATAACCTCGGGTTAGGAGCCGCAATCAAAAGTGGACAACCTGTTATCCCTTTGTTTATCTTTGATCCAGCAATTCTAAACAGTGATCGTCTAGGCATTCCACGCCTGAAGTTTATGCTCAAAGCGTTAGAATCGCTCAACAACACTTTAAATTTATATCAGCGTAAACTTCTTATCCGATATGGCAATCCATTAAAAATCTTGCCCGAAATCATCTCAGAAACAGGTGCCCAAGCTGTGTATTTTAACCAAGACTATACACCATACGCACGCGCACGAGATGAAGCCATTCAATACGCAGTTGATATTCCAGTACATACTTTTCATGATCGGTTGCTTGTACCACCCCAAGAGATCGCCAAAGACGACGGCACACCATATACCGTATACACGCCATTTATGAAAAAATGGCGCACATTTCAAAAAGCCTCGTCAGCGGATTATGCGCTTTCTACTGATGTTTTGCATGATCTCGCAGTGTTACAAAACGAAAATATACCATCATTAGCGGATTTAAACTTTGATAAAACCATTGATGTCCCAGAAGCTAGTGAAGCCCACGCAACTAGTTTATTAAGCTATTTTCTACAACATCATGTGAACGATTATGCAGAAGCCCGTGATCTTTTGGGCAACGCACAACAATCCCCCCGCACACATACCTCGTTTCTTTCGCCATACATTCGCTTTGGGTTAATTGCCACGCGCACTATCTATTGGGCATGTCGGGCAGCTTATGATGCTACCACCAACGAAACCAGCCGTCGATCAATTACCAAATTTGTTGATGAACTTATTTGGCATGAGTTTTACACCTACATTTTATGGCATTTCCCGGATGTAAAAACACAAAACTTTCAACGTAAATATGATGGCATTCAATGGCAAACTGAAGGGTT
>RFHA01000459.1 GCA_003696565.1 Chloroflexota bacterium | reverse complement strand
CTCTGGTTGGGTTTGATAAAACGCGGGGTACCAGTCATTTTCCTGGCAGAAGCGCTGAAAACCGGCGATCGCATCTAGGCGATCAAACTCAGGGCCAATAGGATCGCCCAAGGCAACAGCTCCTCGGCCTTTGGGCACATAGGCAATTACGCTCTGCTGCGAGGGGCTGAAATAGTAAGATTTATCGGGCAATAGGGTGAGGTAAGCCAGGGACGAAGCGCCATACTTTTCAACAATAGCTTGTGCCTTCTGGCGCTCTTCTGGGGAAGCGGGGTCGCGCAGCAGCACGGGTCGCCCCAGCATAAACATGGCGTAGAGCAGCGTACTGGCACCAACGATATAAATCGAGCGGGCAAAAAATTGGCCAAAGGGGGTCACTGGCACGAGCCCCCCCCGATCGAGGGTAAAAAACATGGCCAGGGTCTGCCGAATTGCCTGGGTGAGTGTGAAATCCGTTTGATATTGTTGCTCCATCAGAAAAAACCCCGCCGTTCCGTAGGCCAGGGTAAACAGCAATGCCCCAATCAGAACGCGGACACCCTGAGCCACTGATGGGCGATCGGACCGGGCAGTGAATTCTCGCCGCAGCCCCCATAGCAGCGCTACCAGGATCGTCGAAAGTAGACTTTCTTCATAGTCCAATCCTTTAATCAGGTGGGATAGGGTCGAGATACTGGCTAGTACCAAGGCGATCGCCCAGGCTAGCCGCTTACGCCGCAGCAGATTGGTAGCCAAGCTCAGCAACAAAAACCCACTAATAACAGTAAATAAGCTGCTCCCCGCGCTGACCGCAAATGGGAACAGCGTCCGTAGCCAAGCCACCCGTGCGGGAAGCCCTGGTGTCACTGCGGACAGTAGATTGATGATGCCTAGGCTAGCCGTGAGCAGGGCGATCGCCCAGATGCCTAAGCGAGGTTCAGGTTTCTTCATCTTGATGGAAGATGGATTTACCATTGGCTTTCCCTAATTTTTTAATCATCATCACGCTCCAACCTTAGCCTTATAATCTGCAATAAAAATGAGGATAACGAAGACCACCCAAAAGATGTGAGCTAAACGCCATCGACGGGTTAGGACGATTGGTCAAGCTTAAAGCTAAGCGCATAGCGCTGAGGACAAAGGCACAATTAGAAACCTAGACTCGTTCACCTTTTTCCTTCTGCTATCATAAACTTTTGAAGTCTACCTAAATCAAGCCCTTCATCCTGGAAAATTAGGCAATCCCGTCGAATTCTGGAACAGATCTCAACCTGATTAAATCCTCAGAATATTTTGCTATCTAAGAACATTGATATAAAGTTTCTAGTTTGAATTGTGGCCAGAGGCTTTTGAGCTACACCAACTAATCAAAAAGAGACACAGCAAACTCAATTAGAAAAAGCAATGAAGCGGCATACTGTTGATAACGAAAAAGCCAAGCTATCTGCCCTGACTAACGGCCACCCTTCCCAAATATCGATTTTGGAGTTGCAGACTCAGCTTCAAACGTCACCTGATGGGTTAAGTCAAATCGAAGCTCAACAGCGACTGTCTGAGTACGGCTTCAATGAACTACCGGAAGAGGTTCTTCAACCCTGGCAACAATTTCTAGCCCATTTCTGGG
>RFHA01000458.1 GCA_003696565.1 Chloroflexota bacterium | reverse complement strand
CCACTAAAGCGTTCTAAATGATCACTTATCACAAATTTAACCCGCTCAAAGTTGTCCTCGGTTTGAGCTGTAATATGAATTGTGAGTGTGCAATATTTAGGGCACCATATGGCATATTGAGAATGACATGGTCAGAATCTCCTGCTTCGTCTTCTGCCCAGGGGGAAATTGCATCATCTTCAAGACCATACCAATCGTGTATGTAGGTTTTCAATCAATTACGTGTGCCATCATCTTAACGTCATTAGGGGTATTTAAATTAACCAAAGACAAAAATCGCGGGTCAAATGCTTCTATTTCGACCTTATTGATATAACGAACATTCAGGTCTCTATAAAAATCTGAGATACGGAAGTTACCAGTTTCTATCTGTTGGCGAATACACAACTGGCAAGAGCTGGCGTAGACGGCATGTAAATTGTGTGCTTGATCGTCAATTTTCGGTATGACAGCATCAAAATTACTACATAGCTTAATCTGATAATGTAGAAGCGTTGGATTTAAAAAAGGCATATCACATGCTACGCAGAGTACATAGCTTGATACCGATTTTTTTAAAGCAGTATATATGCCACCAAGCGAGCCACATCCTGCGATCTCATCAGTAAATAGTGGCAAGCCGAGATGAGAATACTTCTCCGGTGAGTTTATAATAATCATCATATTCAGATTTAAAACTCGAAGTCGATCAATAACATGCTCAATCAGTGGCTTTCCATTAAATATAAGAAAGCTCTTATCCCGCCCCATCCGGCGGGACTGCCCCCCAGCAAGTATTGCGACCTCTATCTGACTAGCAGCAACCATCTTTGAAATAATCCATCATATCCATAGATTCAAAACTGTAATAACTATCTCCAGCACACGAACGACATAGTGTCAGACCTTCTTTATGCACTTCGCGTTCGTTGATAATTTCTTCGCCACAGATTTGACAGTTAACACGAACACCTGCCCGACTGATAATTTCTTTTATGGAAAGGGTAAGCTCAACATTCCGCCAACAAAGCAATTCATCCGCCGGCATGATCTGATAAGCTTCTAACATCATATGCCAGCGACTCTGAGCTTTAGGTACATAATCTGCTGCCAATTGACGGCAATTTGGATTAGCCCAAATACGAATTGCTTGTTCTGTTTTTGTATCAACAAAAGTAGCAGCGGTTTTCCCATAATCCATTAGGCGCATTGTTCTACGCCCTAACCAACACCCTGTCGCCACAGAAACACCATCTGCAAAACAACCGTCTGTTTCAACAAATGTAAACAGTCGTTTGTTTGTTTGTGGAAGTGTTAACCCAAATAGGGATGCAATCTGCATCCCCATCCGTACACCAAGCACTTGACGCGGACAAAGATGCTTATGGCGAGCGGCAGATTGCTCAAGTAATTCAGGCAGTTGGGTTATCGTTTGATTCAGCATCTTTTAGTCCCTTACGAAAACCCCGAATTCCATCACCTAATTCATAACCAATCCGGCTAATACGCCCTGCTCCAAACAACAATAAGACTATAAACATAATAATCAGAAGTTCTGTTGGACCTGGCATAGTTGGTTCCTCTCTTTCAAATCTGTCAAACTTTTAGGGAGATGGATATCCACCTCCCTAGCTATATGCTTATTCTACACTTTTTCTAGTTTAACCTGTGTATCATAAAACACAGCACTACCACCAACAGGATCGATCAAGGTTGTGTTTCCTAAATATGGATCAACGCGCATCGCTGCATTAGCATGAATACCCTTAATACGCCGGTTATCACCGTGAATGGTTTGCCCATTAACCTTGAAATCCACCCCACCATAAGACCAATGCCCAAAACCTAAGCTAAAGGCAATCACCCCTGGGCGAATCCCTTGTGTTGTTTTAATGCGCCCAACCATCGGCATGGTACGACCATTCAAGAGATTCCATTCACCCGCTGGATTAGAAGCAGAAGAAATTCGTGCTAAATCACCATCTGCTAAGCCACGTGCCCGGGCATCATCTTCGTGAATTAAGATGAAGTTTTCAGGTCTTAAGGCAAGCAGCCAATAGTTTGAAGCAGTACGGCTCTTGGTTTGCATAATTTCCCGGTAGGTAATCAAACGCAGATCATAACCTTCAGCCTCATCATTGATCGGCTCACCCAGTACGGATACCGGTGCGGGGAAATAACGGGCATAAGGTGTCAAATGCTCTCCAGTCATCGCACTCTTAGTGTTATAGGTCTTTTCTTGGTAGATATTTAAGAGTGTTCCAAACTGGTGTGCAACTTGTACCTGATTAAGACCAAATGTATTTGGACCTTCTTCTGGGAAAACGCCCTGAGTATAGCCTTTGGAATAGGGTTCAAATCGACCGCCACGATTGAGAACATAAACAACCTTGCGCCACATATCTCCCGCAATTGCTTGCCAACGTTCTACATCAAAAACACTTGGGCGCAAGTGGCGGCGTGATTCCATAAAGATACGCATTTCTTCGTCATCTGCATCTGGTACGGAATCAGCACCATCCGCTTTTTCACCATAAGCAAGGTTAGCAACCATCTTGATATACATATCATCAGGATGCGTGAAATCGCCGTAATCGCCATAACCACCTTCACCAAAAGCCGGTAGTTCCAAGCGTTCAGCAATTGCCATCAAAACAGCTTCAAGCGAAATAGGCATTTCTTGACCAAAAACTGTTACATCAGGCACAAGCGGATCAATCGCTGGGTTTCTGACAGGCTGCATCTTAAACGGAACACTTGGATGGCTGCCTTGGAATTCCCACCGCTCCAGATACATCGTATCCGGGAAGATATAATCCGCATACATACTGGTTTCACCGATGAATGGATCAATACAAATGAACAGCGGTAATTTTTGAGGATCGCCTAGAATTTCGATATTGGTGTGTCCAGCTGGTAGTGCATAAACCGGTGATCCCATATAGAACATCAAAGCTTTTGCACCATATGGATAAGCATCACCAATTGAGGGGATGATCTCCTGATATAAATCGCTAGATAACGGGTACCAATTACGCTTAGCCGGATAACCATCCCGAGCGAACAGCGTGCTATTTTCATACTTTTCGCCAAAGCGAATAATATTCAACCCAAAGGGGTGCATATCACCGTTCGATTCTTTGATCTTAAACGGTTGTCCTGATTTACTACCATCAGCTTTATAGGTACTAGCCTTTAGCAGACCACCTTCAAGATCATAATTACCAATCAAGGCATTCAGTGTATACCACGCATACACATTATAAAACCCGTTGGTGTGTTGGCTAACGCCACGGTGAATATCGGCAACAGCTCTCGTACCGTGGTTCGTAAATTCAAAAGCAATATCAATTAAATCCTGAACATCAACGCCACAAATCTCTGCCCATTCCTCTAATGTATGCTCATGAGCTGCATCAGAGATAATTTGCAAAACCGATTTAACGCGAATACCCTCTAATTCAACATCGTCTACAAATAAATCACCGCGAACAGCATTTTCAGGGTCTTGTTCATACGGGTCAAAAGCAACCGGTTCACCGTTAACCATTGTCACAAAGTAATCAAATAGATAGGTTTCATCGGGATTGCTAGATTTTGGACGTTCTTCTGGTTCACGTAAACCAATTTCACTTGCGCGCAAGAAATTGCCCGGTTTGCCATCCTCATCCAGTTTCACTAACCATGCTGCTTCTGTCCAAGTCGGATCACCATTCAGATTAGCAGCAGCTTCATTAACTGCTCTCAGGTATGGGCGATTATAATGTTCATTATCTATGATCCACTGGATAAGTGCCATTGCCATTGCGCCTTCGGTGCCTGGCATCGCCGGTAACCACTTCCATGCTTTTGCCGCCGTCTTGGAGAATCTTGGATCAACCACAGCAAACTTTGCACCCTGTTCCACACTATTTTTCATGATGCGTGGAGACCGCAAGGGCGGACCGTAATTGCCTTCAAATGGCGAGCATCCTACAAAGATAATGAACTCGCTGTTACCAACGTCACCCTGCCAGTAAAATTTTGAACCGCCTTGCCATTTACCATCAATATATTGCTCAGACATCGCTTTACCAGTGAAGTAAAGACTACCCTGGCAGACTGTTGTATGTCCATGTGCATTATTTGTGCCATAAGCATGTAAGAACCGCTTGATAAAGTCTTTGCGAGCATCTTTTAAGCGTCCCCATGCAAAAACAAATTGATTGTTCTTTGGACCAAAGTCAGGATGGTCTGGGTCAATCATGACATCCAAATAATCAGCAAATTCTTCTTTGAATGCTTCAATCAATGCCTGTTTGGCTTCTGGGTCTTTTTCTGCCAGGATTTCCTTAATAGCGGCATCCATTTCTTCAGCGATGTGCTCATCTCTCAGGGCATAGGATTCACGTAAACCAGGCACATGCCCTTCCCCAAATAAATCACCGCCTTCTATAATTTCTTCAATCGCCTGCTCAAAGGAAATGGTCTCCCATTCTCCGCCACCGCGTGGTGTACCCGGCTTCCGTTTGAGAACACTCACTAAACGGTAAGGATCATACACAGACTGTAAACCAGCCTGCCCTTTTGGACAAAGTGCTCCTTCGACCGCACCCAACTCAGCAACCGGTGTGTCATATGGAATATGTGGATACATAGTCATTGGATGGAAAGGGTTACCATCAATCTTTGCAGCAATGCCATCAAGCAATTTCACTTTAATACCACAACCCGTATTACATTGTAAACAGACTGTGTATATCTGGTTAGCAGGGTCAGCTAAAGGATAAACAAATTCTCCTTCTTCCCCTTGGGCACGCGCTTCCATAATCCGGTTAAATCCCGGAAGCCCACCTAAAAATGCAACCGTCCCACCGGCAATTGCACCAGCTTTCATAAAATCACGCCGAGATAAACCGCAGTTTTTAGGTTGTTCAATGGGTGGAGTCATTGGTTTATCAGTCATTTTGCCACCTCCGAAGAATCTTTAAAGAAACCAATAAAATCTGTGCCGATCAAGAATGCCAATGTGGATAACCCAACAATGCCAAGTGTTACAGACCATTCCATCAAACTAGGCACATAATCGTATCCCAGATGTGGACCAGTAAATGCTTCTGCTAAACCTTCTAATTCTGGAATTGCCATTGCAGGGAAAATGATCGCCGTTCTAGCAACAGCTAAGCCAAGTAAAACCAGCAAGCCCATTAACCCAACCAGCATCTTTTTATTTGAAAGATTGGGCTGTAGCAAAACAATAACGGGTAAGACCATGCCCAAACCAACTTGTAAAATCCAGAATGCCCACCCATATGTACCAAACAGAACCAAGTTAACAGCATCTACCGCATCTGGCACACCACTGTAGAGTGCTTGGGAATAATCAACCCACAAGAAGTAAGCCTTCACGATAATCAAAACGACCAATATATATCTTAATATGCGTGTCAGTCTATTACGCTGTTCCTCATCAGAAATTACATTGAACAAATTGACGATTAATAGCATCAACGCAACGCCAGATGTGAGATTCAAAATAGGGAATTGAGCCGGCAGCATCGCAGTATGTAAGGTTGCACGACTTGCGTTAACCCCTAACAATGCACCAACCCCGCCGCTGACAAAAATAGCTAATACCAATCCAACAACCATAATTGGTTTAAGTAGTGCCAAATTATTACGCATGGCAAAATACAACGAGGTAACCGTCACAATCAAAAACAGCGTGTAACTCCAAACTAACTGCGCCAAAAGCGATGAAAAGTTAGGTTGCAAGTAAACTTTCCAAACACGCTCCATATGACCTAAGTCAAAGCCAATGAAGATCAATGCACCGGGTAAAGTGACCATTGCAGCCCATAATCCGTATTTACCCGTACCTTTAAATGCCGATAAGTTGAACACATAATCCAGCGTTGCAACCATATAAGAGCCAGCTGCCATACCTGCAAAAAACAGATACATAGCAACCCAAAGCCCCCAATTGACATACGAGCCGTAATTGACATCACGTTCACCAAAGAACAACCGGCTATAAAAACCGTAAATGCCAAGAACAACGGCAACAATGCCCAAAAGATAGATGAAACGCTTGACATTCTTTTGCGATAACATCATCTCACTCCTTGTCTTAGGTCAAATAGTAGACACGCGGTTCTGTACCGAGTTCTTCTTTTAACCGCATCACATTTGGTTTAGCAATCATCTCAGAAACGAGGCTATCAGGATCGTTAGCATCACCAAACAGTGTTGCACGCCCGATACATGTCGTCACACAAGCAGGTAGTTCACCAACCCGTATACGATGCATACAGAAATGACACTTGCGTGCATTTCCCATCGGGGAATGATGCCCTTCACGCGGGTACTGCCTGCCATATTCAAAATTAGCCACACGTTCATAGTTATCAGCCGTTTCACGCCCAGCAATCAAACCAGCAGCGACCGGCGTGGACTCGGTATATGTCAGTCCAAAATCAGAAGTACGGGCACCATATGGGCAGGCGGTCAAACATGCGCGGCATCCGATGCATTGTTCATAATCGACTTCAACAATACCATCTTCATTCTTAAACGTCGCATTCACAGGGCAAACAGGTGTACAAGGAGGATTGTCACATTGCATACAAGGGCGTGGAACAAAACGCCGTCCTACATTTGGATATGTCCCCCACTCTTCTTCAATAACTGGGCGATAAACAACACCAGGTGGCAATTTATTCTCTGCCACACATGCAATCGTACAAGCATGGCAACCAACACATTTCCGTAAATCAATTACCATAACCCACCGACGTTCGCCTGTCGGTTTTTGTAATGCCCGCCGGAGTTCAACGCGCATCCGTTCTAATACATCAACCGGTCCACCATCCCCAGCACTGGATAAAGGACCTAAACCGTCTTCACTCTGTGCCGCAGTGGTCGTCTCTTGTGCCAACAGTGCAGCAGGGTTTTCGGCTAAAGCTTCATAGGCGGCAATCGCTGCGGCAGCTCCTGCGCCACCCATTAGCCCCTTTAAAAAATTTCTTCGATTAACATCATAAACATCATTTGTATCACTCATTGTTCTCATTCCTTTCGGTAGCTGACATGCATGTGCTACAAATGGAACCTATACCTAAAGGATATGAGATAATTAATTTGTAAGGTATCGGGAAAAATAAGTCATGCTGTGGGGAAAATGTGGGGAAATTCCTTACATTTTCATCTTGTAAAAGATAATTCAATTGGCAAGCAACCCATGAGATAGCACATATTGCACCAATGCCGCACGTGAGCGTAATCCTAATTTTTCCATCCCTCTTGCACGATATGTATCGACTGTTTTTGCGCTGATATTAAGTTGTTCAGCAATTTTAGCTGAGGTAAAACCACGTGCAACTCGTATCAACACTTCACGCTCACGCTCACTTAATGAGTCCCATGGGGTACTATTTTTAGAAGTTGTTTCAGATAAAATATCATCTAGCAATACCCGTGTCAGTGAAGAATGCACATATACTTCTCCACGAACAACCGCTCGTATAGCAGATAACAGTTCTGAATCAGCTGCCCGTTTAAGTACATAACCTGATGCGCCATCCCGCAGGGCTTGCCGCAAATAACTTTCGTCGTCATGCATTGTAAGCATTAAAACATGCGTTTGGGGTAATTTCTTCTTAAGAATAGGCAGAGTCTCTAAACCACCTAAACCAGGCATAGAAACATCTAACAGAATAACATCTGGCTGGATGTCTTCTACAGAAGCAAGTAATTGCTGTCCACTATCTGCTTCCCCTACAACTTCAATATCTACCTGTGCATTTAACAACATTTTTAAGCCAGAGCGCAAAACTGTATGATCATCAGCAATGAAAATCCGTATCATATTCCCAACTCCAAATCAAACTACGGGTTCAGTGGTTAAAGGGATTTCAACAAAAAGGCTTGTTCCATGCCCAGATTCAGTTTCGATAGTAAGCTGTCCAGAAAGTAACTCAACACGCTCTTTAATGCCATAAATACCAAGATGACCATCTTGCCATTGGAGTATAGATTGATCAAAGCCGATTCCGTCGTCTTCAACCACTGCAATAACTTGATTAGCTTGGCGTTCAATGAAAATGCTAGCGGTGTGTGCTTCAGCATGACGAATAATATTAGTCAGGGCTTCCTGAACAATCCGATAGAGTGCGGTCTCAATTTCAGAAGGCAGCCGCCCATTATCCAAGCCTTGTATAGCCAAATCAATATCAATAGCATTCCGCCGCTGACAATCCAAAACATGCCGGCGAATCGCCTCGGGTAATCCAAGATCATCCAGCACACTTGGACGTAATTGTAAAGACAAAGCATGAACATCATCTAATGTCTGAATTGCTATCATACGCAGGTCTTCAATTTGCCTTTGTAATTCAGAGTTTTGACAAGTATCTGCCATAGCTTTTAAGCCAATAATCATCGAAGTTAAGCTTTGGCTTGTGCTGTCATGTAATTCACGTGCAATCCGTTTGCGTTCATCTTCTTGTGCAGTAATGACCGCATGGACATATTGGGCACGCATCTGCTCACGTCCGGCACGCTCTGCTTCAGCTTGCGCTAAATCTTGCGCCATTTTATTAAAAGCATCTGTCAGCTTACCAATTTCATCATTTGCCCAACGCTTAACACGATACGAAAAATCGCCCCGTCCTACGGCTTGAGTGGCTTCAACTAAATCCAGGATAGGATATGTCAATATCCATGTCAAAAAAACAGCCGCAGTGATGCCAATAATCGACACTAATACTGTCGTTAACAACAACTGACCCGTCACAGCATCAATAGTTTGACGAACCTGTGCATCTGATAAGCCTAAACGTGCTACACCAGCACGTCCTTCAAATATTGGGACAGCAGTATCCCAAATTTGCCCTTCATTTGTGTTAATAACAGCAGTATGTTCATAAGCATTATCTGTAACGCTGTTGGCATGGATTAGTTCGCGAGGAAATCCACCATCAAATGTGTGAGCTATTACATAGCCATCATTATCCAAGATAAATGCATAACGAACGTTGGGGTGATTATTCTGTGTATCTTGCAAAAGCGTGTATAATTCATAAAGATCATTGATAAGAATTGGATCAGCAGCCCTAGCAGCAAGATCACGAGTAAAAGCAACAGCCTGCTCAGTAAGTTGCGCATACATTGCCTGAGATAGTAACTGGCGAACTTGCCATGTAACAGCTCCACCAAGCAAAACAACAAGCGCAAGGACAATGCCGATAATTTTAATTCGAATATTGACCCCACCGGCAATCACCCAAAAACGATCAAATAGCTGATTAGTAATAGACTTTTTCACGATGATAGTGGTCCCACCTCATCTATGATTTCACGAGCAGAATTATATACAGAATCATCTATCAGCTTAAACTGTTCAAGCCCTAAAGCAGCTAAGGCTGCTTGTCCCTCTGCATTTTCATGCATTGAAAGCAGTACTTCTTGCAATAACACACGTTGTTGTGGGCGTACATTGGGAGAAACTACCACCGGTGGAATCCCAAACGGCGGGGAACGGTGAATAATCCGCACACGATGTGATAAGGTTGGATCACGTTCAAGTGCAAATTCATACACAAGACTATCAACAGCGGCACCATCTGCTAAACCATTCGCTACAGCATAAATAGCCTCATCATGACTATACGTAAAAAATGTGCGTGAGAAAAATAGCTCAGTTCTTTTTCCTAATTGGCGAACTAGATATTCAGGATATACACGCCCACTGTATGATATGGGGTCTGTAAAAGCAAAAACATGTCCCTCTAAATCCTCTATCACTTGTGTGGTACTATTTGTCGGAACAATCAATAATGAGTAATAGAGCGATTCACCATTCACTTCTGGTGCAGCCAAGAGTTGCATCCCAAACTCATCATGACCAGTGATATATGCACTTGTGCATACAAAGGCAACATCAACTTCACCACTTTCAATAAGATCATTAGTTTCTTGGTATGTTCGGCGTTGAACAAGCTCTATTGGGCGGTCAAGTGCCTTACTCAGGTAATCTAACAACGGTTGATAACTTTCTACCGTGCCACGTGGTGAAATAACAGCAGCAACTGAAACTCTCAAAGGAACAATATCATCATTTCGTATCGGTAATGGTTCCAAATCAGATAAATCAATAACTGAGCTTGACGATGTTGTTAGGTCAGAATGACATCTTGTGAGAGTTAACACTATGAAGATCAACCAGATTATCCTGAGCATTATAGGCACTTTCCAAATACTTACTTGGCTTTATTTTTTCTCAAGTTCATCATGAATCCAGGTATATGCACTCACTGTTGCAGGAAAGCCTAATGTCGTCATCGCTAATAAGATAACGTGTTTAATTTCTTCAGGCGTAATGCCCATTTCAAGTGACCGTCTAGCATGCGCATGTGTTGCACCTTCTAAACCTGCACCAACCGAAAGAGCTAACTTAACCAATTGGCGAGTTTTGTCATCTAATGGACCCGCTTGATGAATAGCATTCCCTAGTGCATCATATGCTTCCGCAACTTGCGGGAATTCTTCACGAATTTGCTTGTATGGCTTAGGTAAATCTGACATAGTATTTCTCCACAAAATAGATCAAAGATTCAATTAGATGCAGAAGTAGCCTGATTTGATTTGCGATGCACGGTTTGTGATTGTTTCTGCCATAACGGGTCAGATGGATAGAGTCGTCGCCCTAACCATAACGACAAATAGACAAGCGCAATCAACACAGGAACTTCAATTAGTGGTCCAACGACCGTCGCTAATGCCTCGTTAGAAGCCAGTCCAAAGACACCAATAGCAACAGCAATCGCTAATTCAAAATTGTTACCAGCAGCT
>RFHA01000457.1 GCA_003696565.1 Chloroflexota bacterium | reverse complement strand
GGGTCGCTGGCCTGGGGTGGGGACGGCCGTTTCTCTGCCGGAAAGAGCCGGTTGAGTAACCAGACGCCGGTGAGGGTAACGGCCGTCCACAAAATGAGTAATCCCAGTGCAAACCACATTTCAGTATCCGGTAAGTAGTGTTCAGTATTCAGTGGATTTCTGTTTACTGTTTACTGAATACTGCTAACTGTTTAAGTCCTGGCGAATCTGCTCAAACTCTTCCTTGCTGATTTCGCCGCGGGCGTAACGTTGTTTCAAAATGTCCAGTGCGTTTTGGCTGCTGGATGCGGGTGGTTGTTGGGAGGAACGGCCGTTGCCGCTAAAAGCGCGTGCGGCAAAGAAAATCACCGCAATCAGACCGCCCCAAAAGAGCAGCATCATCAACCCACCCAGGAGCCATCCGCCCCATCCTAAACCGTACATATGTTGTCCCATCCACATGGTGTCACCTCCGTTATGTAAACCGCCGCATATTTTCAAAAACAACCTGTTGTCAAATGCGGCGGTTTCCTCAAGGAATCGGCAAAAGAGTGCCGATTTTCATTTGAATACTATTTGCCGATTACCTAACTGTTCAAATCCTGGCGAATCTGCTCAAACTCTTCCTTGCTGATTTCGCCGCGGGCATATCGTTCCTTGGCAATGTCCAGCGCCGACCGGCTGCTGGCTGGTGAGAATACTGTGTTTTGTCCCTGTGGCCGCCAGCCCAATGCGTACACAATCGCGCCGATGACCAACAGAGGTATCAATAATCCAAATCCCATAAACATGGTTGTCTTTCTCCTTTTACGTGTTACGTGCCACGTGTCATGTCACGTGCTTTGTTTTATCGTTATGCTGTTATCTTAGCCGGGAAATTTGACGAGATTGCGAAGAAAATATGACAATTTTGTAACAAATGTTACGGAAGGTGTATTGGTCAAGGGTTGCTTGAAAATTATTGGACACGGATGAACGCGGAAAAACACAGATAAAATGCAATGAAATCCGTGTTTCCCGTGCAATCCGTGTCCAATCTATTTTTGACCATTACAAAATGTTACGGGAGGGGAAGGGCGATGGTGAAGGTGCTGCCTTGACCGGGGCCGGGACTGCTGGCAGTGAGACGGCCGTTATGCATTTCCACCAGATGCTTGCTGATGGTCAG
>RFHA01000456.1 GCA_003696565.1 Chloroflexota bacterium | reverse complement strand
GTCGATGATATTGCAACATTCCAAAATATTATCGAAATCACTGTGGATGGTTATATCATTCCCTAAAGAATATCATCAAACATTTTGTGTTATATTTTAAGCTATTAAAAGATCATAGGCAGTTGTCTATGATCTTTTTCGTCGCTACAATGTTTATTCAATACGCTTTCCCAAACTATAGGACATTAAATGCCAGAGTTAAAATTCTACCTACTTGGTTCGCCACGCATTGAATACCAAGGAGAGTTAATTAAGTTAGAACGTCGAAAAGCATTAGCCCTACTTGCATATTTGGCGGTTACTGGCAAACCATGTAATCGGGATTATATGGCAACCTTGTTATGGTCAGAGTACAACGAAAAAAGTGCGCGTGCTAGCCTGCGTCGTATATTAACTGTGATTAAAAAAACGCCCATTGATGCCTATCTCGGTGTAGATAGACAAAATATCTGGTTAAAACACAGTGATGATCTATGGATTGATATTCAGCAATTGCAGGACATACAAGACGATATTTTAGATGTAGAATCGCTAGAAGCCATTATAAATCTATATCAGTCTGGCTTTATGTCTGGGTTTAGCTTAAAAGATAGCCTTACGTTTGATAGTTGGCAAAGTCTACAAGCACAAACGTTTCAACAAGTTCTTCTTGAAAAAATTGACCAGATTGTTCATCGGTTAATTGATTTCAATGAGATGGATCAAGCAATTAAATTTTTACGGTATTCAATTGCTATCGATCCTTTAAATGACACTGCCCAACGCCAGGTCATCCGGCTATATGCAATAAGTGGGCAACGCTCTGCGGCACTCAAGCAATATGAAACCTATTGCAAACTATTAGAACAAGAATTAGGTGTCGAACCACATGAAGAAACACAACGTCTTTATGAGGCAATCAAGTCAGATAATGTTGATAATATCTTAACGGCAAAACGCATCATCTTGGGTAATTTGCCACCAACACCTGCGTTAGTTATCGGACGGGAAAATGCCATTGAGGAAGTTAAAGCGCGTTTAGGTATTACGAATGAGCGCGTTGACTTTACAACAATTGTTATTCAAGGATGGCCCGGAATTGGTAAAACAACGCTCTCCTCACTGATCGCTCACGATCGCGAAATCCATGAGGTATTTCCTGATGGGGTTTTATGGACTTCATTAGGAGACAAGCCTAATTTGCTCGCAGAGATGCTAACCTGGGCGCGTGCGTTAAATTTAAGCGATGCCAGTGAATCAACCAGTATAGAGGATTTATCTACTCGACTTTCTGCCATATTACGTGATAAACGGATGCTCATCATCATTGATGATGCGTGGGAAGCGGGGCACGCATCACCATTCAAGATAGGCGGGCGACGTTGTGCCACATTAATCACAACACGCATGAATCACGTTGCACACGGTTTAGCTAATCGCCCGGAAGATATTTATAAACTACCGATTTTATCAACCGATGCGGCACTTCATCTGCTAAGAACACTAGCCCCACAAGTTGTAGAAAATAAGCCAGCTGAATCTGTAGAATTAGTCAATGATTTGGAAGGACTACCGCTTGCTATTCAAGTGGCAGGACGATTATTAAGAGCAGAAATGTCAATGGGATGGGATATTAGTGATCTTATTCAAGAATTGCGTGAAGGAACCCGCTTATTAAACGCACAAGCACCGGCAGATCGCATTGATTTGGCAAATGAGACCACGCCCACTGTTGCAGTATTATTACAGCGTAGCACACAACATTTAGATGCAACCACACGTGAACGTTTTGCCCTATTGGGGGTATTTGCCCCCAAACCAGCGACATTTGATCAAAACGCAATCGCAGCAGTCTGGGCGATAGATGATCCGCGGGCTACCATAAGGATATTGGTTGATCGTGGTTTGTTAGAACCCATTGGTTCAGGGCGTTTTCAGATACATGCACTACTTGTTATGCTTGCTAAATCAATGTTT
>RFHA01000079.1 GCA_003696565.1 Chloroflexota bacterium | reverse complement strand
TTAACATTCATCACAAAATCCCACGTTGATTCATTGACCTCATGCACGACTTGCATCATGCCACCTACTCCGGCGTTGTTCAGGGCGATATCTAACCTGCCGTAGGTTTGTACTGCTAAATCCACCATCGCTTGCACATCATGTGCTTTGGTAACGTCGCAACGGGTGAAGATCGCTTCTCCACCGGCATCATGGATCATTGCTATGGTTTCCTGCCCGCCTTGTTGATTTAGATCACTAACAATGACTTGTGCGCCTGCCGCTGCAAGTTTGATAGCACTTGCACGTCCAATACCGGATGCGCCGCCTGTTACAATTGCTACTTTTCCCTGTAAAGTCATTTTTGGCTCCAAGTTTGATCTTTTCCCGGGGATTATAGCGTTATGCGTTGCTCACTGCATCCTATCCGTCTTTTTTGCCAATTTGCTTGAGGGCATTGGCTGCTGCCTGTTGAACACGGTCATCGGTATCTTCTAATGCCTCAGTCAGGGCATCCACTGCATCCGTTGCGTGTAGATTTCCCAGTGCCTCTGCCACAGCCACGCGCACCCACGCACTGACATCCTCTAATGCGTCAATTAACGCCGTAACAGCCGCTTGATCTTGAATTTGTCCTAGTGCCTTGGCTGCTGCAATACGTCCATTTTGATTAGCGTGTTGCAGGGTTTCAATCAAGCCGGGGATGACCTGCTTACCGAATTGTGCCAGTGAATTGATCGCAGCGTCTCGGACATCGCTGTCTGAATCGGTTAATGCATTGAGTAAGCCCGGAATAGCAGATTCATCCTTTATTTTTCCCAATTGTTCCACAGCTGCCTGGCGAATTTGCCAATGTGGGTCATTGAGTTTCTCTATTAATCTAGACAGGTTGGTTTCTTGTGTAAGCTCGTCTGTTGAGATAACAATAGTTGGTTGTTTCTTTTTTCGACCATTTAACAACGCTGCGGCACTGCCAATAATAAATAACAACATCATTGCAATACGTATGATGCCCATGAGGATTTATTCCTTTCTATTTTTCTTATATGATAGGACACAAATCACCAGAGAAAAACAGGAAATCCATTATGTCGCATTATATTATCATCGTCGGATGTGGCAGGCTGGGCAGTTTGCTGGCGAACAGCTTGAGCAGTGCCGGGCACCAACTGGTTGTAATTGATCGGAATGAGGCTAAGTTTGATAAGCTTTCTACCGAATTTAGTGGATTTAAAATCGTTGGAGATGCCATTGAGATGTCTGTTTTGCGCCGTGCCCATGTGGAAAAAGCGGATTATCTGTTTGCTATTACGACAGAGGATAATCTGAACTTGATGGTGGCACAAATTGCCAAAATCGCGTTCAATGTGCCGCATGTGATTGCCCGGGTTTATGATCCAGCGCGTGAAGCAATTTATGGCGAGTTTGGTATTGAGACAATTAGCCCAACCAAATTAGCTGCGCAAGCCTTCCTGGATATAATGCGAAAGGATGTTTGATGAAAGCGCGTATTATCATTGTCGGTGGAGATAAAAATGTTTACTTTCTCACTCGTCAGTTTATCCAACGGGGGGATCATGTCACCATCATTAACCGTCATCCTATTCGCAGCCGGGAACTAGCGCGTCAAACCAAGGCAACTGTGGTGTTGGGTGATGGGGCAGATATTAGCCGCCTAGAAGAAGCTGGTGCCCGCCGGGCGGATGTTTTGTTATCCTTAACTTCTCACGATCAAGACAATTTAGTTATTTGTCAAATTGCTAAAAAGATTTTTGGCGTGCCGCGTACCCTGGCATTGGTCAATGATCCTGATAATGAAGTCGTGTTCCAGAAATTGGGGGTCGATGTCGTTTTTAATAAGACGAAAGTTATCGTCTCTATGATTGACCAGATTGCCCATTTTGAAGATATTGCCACACTCATGCCACTTGCTCAAGGACGTATTAATGTGACGGATGTTGTGTTGGATGCGGCATCTCCGGCGGTTGGTAAATCTTTGCAAGAATTACAGTTAACCGAAGGATCATTGATCGCTTGTATTATTCGTAATGATGAGATGGTTGTGCCACGTGGTAATACCCGTTTGTTGGTTGGGGATCATTTAATCCTCATCAGCCAACCAGAAACCCATGAAAAAGATTTAATTATATTATGCGGTGAATCCTGATGCGCTATCGTCTATATCTTATTGACCGTTATCGTTCGTTGATTGGTTACACAGGTGTTTTATTAGCGATTATTGGGGTAGTGTTTATTGTGCCACTGCTCACACTTGTGTTTTATCCGCAAGAAGTGCGATATGCGCCGGCATTCTTAAGTGCTGGGCTGCCTCTAATTATTATCGGTATGGCATTATGGTATAAGTTAGCACCCAAGCAGGAAGGCAGCTTTAGCCCAACCATCCACGAGGGGATGGTTGTTGTTCTTGTTGTATGGGTCGTTGCCGTGACGATTGGGGCGGTTCCTTTTATGCTGATTAGTGATCTGACCTTTACGCAAGGGGCGTTTGAATCAATCAGCGGATGGACGACCACCGGGTTATCGGTTGTTGATGTAGAATCCGCGCCGCGTGTGGTGTTGTTATATCGCAGCCTTATTCAATTAGCTGGTGGGGCGGGTTTTGCCATTATCGCACTCAGCGCGTTAGCGGGTCCGGCGGGGGCAGGGTTAAGCGCGGCAGAGGGGCGTGGAGATCAACTTGCGCCGCATGTGCGTCATTCGGCGGCTATTGTATTGCGGATTTATGCTGCGTATAACGTGATAGGTATTGTTGCGTTGCGATTGGCAGGGATGACTTGGTTTGATGCAGTTAACCACACCTTTACTGCGTTGGCAACCGGTGGGTTTTCCACCCGCGCTGCTTCAATTGGCTATTTTAACAACCCCCTGATAGAAGCTATTGTCATTGTGCTGATGCTATTAGGTGCGTTAAACTTCCTCACTGCTTATACGTTGTTCCGTGGGAACTTCCGTGCTTTCCGGCGGAATGGGGAAATTCGATTACAGGTTGCGCTGTTTTTAATTGTCATTCCGCTTTTGTTGGTGCTTACCACCGCCTCAATTTATGACAACATTGGCACCTCGTTACGGGTTGCTGTTTTTGAATCAGTCTCCGCGTTATCTGGCACAGGGTTTACAACGGTCGGATATGCTAATTGGAATTCGTTTGGGTTGTTTATTCTGGTTATTCTGATGACAATCGGCGGGGGCAGTGGATCAACGGCTGGCGGGATCAAGCTTAATCGTGTGTATGTCATGGTGAAGGCTATTCGATGGGAATGGCGACGCGCTTTTTTGCCACAGCACACTGTTAATGAGCCTTCCATTTGGGAAGGCGAGAACCGCAGTTTTATCAGCGACCAACTGATCCGGCGTGTTACGCTTTATGTGTTTTTTTATATTGCGATGTTGTTTATCGGTACGGCGATGATCGCGGCACATGGGTATAGCATCGGGGATAGCTTGTTTGAATTTGCTAGCTCTCTTGGTACTACTGGGCTTTCCGTTGGGGTGACTACCCCAGATGCCCCGCCAACGCTGCTATGGGGGATGAGCTTAGGGATGTTTTTGGCACGGTTAGAGTTTTTCGCGGTGATGATCGGCGTGACCAAGCTCTTTGTTGATGGGAGAGTTTTGCTCACTAAACCAGAAACACCCGATCGCACGGTCAAAGTAAGAGAGGATCAAGCATAATGCCGCGTGCTATTTGGCTGATTATCTTACTAAGTTTAGGGGTAGCAATTATTATCGGATTTGACCTCACCCCCTGGATACGTGG
This sequence comes from Chloroflexota bacterium, assembly GCA_003696565.1. Taxonomy (GTDB): domain Bacteria; phylum Chloroflexota; class Anaerolineae; order Aggregatilineales; family Phototrophicaceae; genus DAOTWY01. The sequence continues at coordinate 2,780 of RFHA01000079.1, read as the reverse complement.
CGGTTATGGTTGGCGGTGGGGGTATGATCCAGCCCCTTTTTCCCGTGTAGCTGTTTTGCTTGTGGCTTTATTGGTTTATGTGAGTGGTGGGTTATGGCTTATTCGTCATCAGCGATCAGTTATTTTGTGGGGTATTGTTGGCACGCTGGTTATTTCGTACTTAGCAGTTTACATACAGGCTGGGGATGTGTTTCATACGATGCTTGGGCGTACAGTTGGCTCTACAACAGCTCAACATGAAGCCGCGGCACAGTTAGATTGGCAAGCAGGGGAATGGCGACACTGGTCAGATTATATGCGTAGCACTGACGGACACATTGCCCTGTCACCTCCTGGTGCAATTTTATGGTATGGCGCGTTAAATCAGTTCTTAAATAATACGCCGCAATTGACCGAATTCCTGCGTGAACCACTGGTGACAGATCAGTGTTACAACTATACGTTTATTAACTATTCCCCTGCAGAGCAAACGTCAGCTTGGTTTGGGGTATTAATGCCTTTATGGGCAAGCCTGACAATTTTCCCATTAGCTGCGATTGCCCGCCATTTGATGGATGCACAAGCGGCGAGGTGGGTGGTTTTATGGTGGGCATTAGTTCCTGGTGTTGCCGCCTTTGCATCATCTTGGAATACGCTTTATCCATTGTTAGCTGCGCTGGCGTTCTGGATGTTGTTACGTGGTTTGGCATCAAAAACACGCTGGTGGCTTATTGGTGCGGGTTTTTGGACAGGTTTGGCACTGTTCACAAATTTTGCTTTTATGCCGCTGTTGGGCGTGCTAGGGGTTTATACGCTGGCGTATTACTGGAGGGATTTCCGGCGTGCCATTATGACTGGTATATGGGTTGGTGTTGGGGTATTGATCCCCTGGTTGATATTTTATTTACTCACCGGGGAGACAATTTTTGACATGCTTCAAGCTGCGCTGGATTACCATTTTGATTTAGACCGCCCCTATTGGTTCTGGGTTGGTATGCATCTGTGGGATTTTATGCTTTGGGCAGGTGTGGGGTTAACACTTGCTGCCCTGCTTGCTTTTCGTCATTGGCACAAAGCGAGCCAACCGTTGACAAGTTTAGCGTTAACAGTCACCCTGATTGTGATGGCACTCAGTGGCACGGCACGCGGGGAAACTGGTCGGGTTTGGTTATTTCTTGCGCCGATGTTATTGGTTGCTGCTGTGGATGGATTGCGGCGTGTAAATACTTCCTTTCGTGCTTTCACCGCCATCACTGCATCACATGCCCTATTGACCTTGGTTTTGTTGGTGAATATCCCAGTAATGGATAACGATTTTCCTAAGCTATCGCCCCCAGCGATAACCAGTGATAGCAATATTTTGGTGAATAGTCAATTTCTGGTGGAATCACAGCCTGCTTTTGAGCTTGTTGGTTGGTCTGTCACACAACAGGGAGATACTATTCGTCTCAAATTGCATTGGCGGGCAATTCGTCGTATGAGCGTGCCTTATTGGTTCAGTGCGTTGCTGATCTCACCGGATGGCAGCACCACAGAGCCTATCTTATGGCAACCACGGGAATTTGATGGCAAAGAGAGTCGCTATCCCACTACTTGCTGGCAACCTGGTGTGTTATTTGAAGATGAAGTAAGCCTTCCTTTGCCACAAGATGCACCTGAAGGCGATTGGTGGATTAGCCTGGCTGCTTTTGGGGATGTTACACAACCAGATGGACGGTTACAGGTACGCCATGCAGATCATACAACGGATGTTCAAGTTGGGCTTGGTCCTGTTCAGGTGCGTTGATGCGATGTGAACTAGGGCGGAGTTACATGGTTGGATATGGATACTTATAGATAATAACCCGACCGGCTGTAACGGTTAATGGAAGAATCGGCGTGTGTGCATTAGTGACAACAGGCAAAACTAAATACCCTTCCACAATAATTTGCTGTTGACCTGGATATAGCATATAGTGTCGTTTGGGTATGCTGGCAATGACCCAATTTAATATTGTCACAAATACCACCACCAGGAAAATATAAATCGCTATTTTCCGCAGCACACGACCCCTCCTTAATGTCTATTAGTATATCAGACTTTTATACGATTTCTATACGGTTACCTAACGCAACGATTTTTTATGTTAGGGTAATAGATAAAAATAAGGAATTTGGCTGATGAAATCTCAAATCACTGTTTTTATATTGTTGCTACTTGTGTCGGGTGTGTTTGCCCAAAATTATGATGATGATACAGATGCCATCCGTGATTACTATTCGCTTTGTCGTGGGGGAACACTAGGGTATGTATCCAACTGGTATGGCATTAATCAAGACGGGCATCCTCCTGTTGATTTAACACGTCGCTCCTTGGATTTTCATTGTGAAGGTAAGGAAGTTTATGCACCACATCGTGGCGTGGTGTGGGGAACGACTTATCGCTTTGGTGGATTGATCCTAATGACAGACGCGCAAAACGATGTTTGTTTGGTGTTGATGGGCATGGAGGAAATTGAAGTACAACCTGGTGATGTGGTGCAGGCAGGTGATTATATGGGCGTGTATCGTTGGCACGGGCATTTGGCTGCGCTTGATACTACATGTGAAGATGCTAATTGGTACGACTTTGACTCGCGTGATTTGGAACGTCCCATTGCATTGGTGGAGTTCCGTGAAGTATTGCCAGCAGGTATCCCAGAAGCTCAGGGCGAGCCGTTCATATCACGTAATCCATCAAACGGGTTTGATCTTATTCCAGAAGCAATTACACCGTAGAAATTGAAAAAACAACAAGGGGCTTGCTTCAATCATTCATTTGA
>RFHA01000455.1 GCA_003696565.1 Chloroflexota bacterium | reverse complement strand
GCATGAAATACCATACAAAGCCAAACACGAATCCTGCCCCTAAGATGATGAGGAGGATTAATAAGAGCACTTCTAATGCGGACATGAAACTTCTCCTTAGATATGTTGTTGAAAGTCTAAAACAACAATCATATAAATCTTTTAAGCGGATATGATCATCACATCATTATAGCTGAAAATGACCTCACAGAAACTCGTGAACGGTGGCACATACCTTTAGGCAAATAGTCAGTGAAAATTATTCTGATTTAGATACTCTCTAAGATTTGGGTGATTTGAGGGCATTTGCATATCTTTATATTTTTCACTAAACTAATCATTAGACGTTTTTTCTAGTTAGAAAGTGCTAAAAATTATGTCTCAGCACACCTTATCATCTAAAGAACTTGAGAAACTTGCGAAGTAGGGTTCGGTTACAAATAGTAATGCTGCTGAGGTTTCTGTTGGAGAAGTAATTTTTGCTCCACCAACTCCAACCTTATCGTCAGTACAACGTCAAGCTGCGCTGCTTGATAAGAGCAGTGGGCTACCTACTGCCCAGCGTCAACGCTTAGCTCTAGAGATTGGCAAAACTCAAGGTAATCAGCATCTACGTAATGTTCTACAAACACAACGTGGTGCTACTCCATCTGGTGTAATACAGCGCCAAACAAGTATGCCAGCTGGCGCGCCAATGTTTGAACTATCTATCGATGCTGATAGGGCAATGCAAACTTATGATCAGTTGTGGGCACAAGGTGCCCGTGAATTAACGGGAGGATTACCCGGTAGTTTTTCTCAGCATCCAGAGTTGTCAAGCCAATTTAGACAAGTTTGTGGTGGTAATTATTTCCGAGGCAATACTCATTGGATGAGCGATTGGGTTGATGATGGTTTTAGTTTAGATTGGCTTGCATTTGGAATTTGGGATGTGGACGTACGTGCCGAAGCCCAACTCTACTATGATAACCCACGTCCTATTGCTAGTGGTCAAGGAACATTTAGTTCACAAAGCACAACGACAACTCAACAACAAAATACCAGCCAAACGCAGTTTGGTGTAACTGGGTCAGTAGGCGCAAATCAAGGTGTACAAGTTGGGCCAGAAGAAGCAAGAGCAACAGCTGGGCGTTCACAACAAGCTGGAGTTTCTTTTCAACAAACGGAAACGCAACAGCAAACAATTACTTATCAAGGACAAAATGGCTTATCTATGCAATTGCCAGCAAATGCTGTGCGTGCAGAAGTAAAGCTAAAATTAACTTTGTGGTTTAATTCAACGCTAGGTAGTCCATTTAAACGTGAGATGTTTACTCCGGAACCAGTTGGACACGTTATAATGGGTGGAGTTGCAGGAAGTACTGGGCAATAGTTAATCATGTCTAAACAACCAACTTGGAACTCTGAACATGTAAGTGCTTCTCTTGAAGAGCAAGGTTACTCTGTAGAGCCGATTTCTAGAGATACACAACTTGCTGCACAAGTAGAAGGATACGAGTATTCTCATTGCTTTGTTGTGCGTAAAAATGACTATGAAGCAATGCTTTGTTTGCATCAGTATGAAGATAATGAAGCGGGCATTCGTGCCGGTAGTGCCGTGGCCTCATGGCCTCTCGATGTTTCGCTATACCGACGTACGGTTGTTAATGGACGTGTTCTTGCTGAAATTGTTAGCCAGCAACAACAGAGCTCTTATGTAGATAAACTCTACGAAGATGTTCTAAGTATAGTAATATGAGCATAAAATGTGCTTAAAACTCATGAATTTATCGAAACTTCCGTGCTGGATACCATCCACTTAAAGATGGGTAGTAATTGACAGATTTTGAACTCGCCGCAAAGCCTAGCCATTTTAATAGCAGTGGTTAGGCTTTAGCGTGCCTGATGTGTAAAAATATTGTCACCCTGTCGATGTATAGGGAGAGTGTAGTCTCTTTCGCATGATGGGGGAAATAGCTCGCTTCGGCGAGAATTGCTTGCAGCTTTAAAAGCTATCGGACTTTAGTCCGTGCGGAGTGTGACTACTTTTCAGCACAAGGGGTGGGGTGTGATTTTCTAGAGATTGCTGCAGAGCTTTGGGATAAACACGTAGGTTTTAGCCCCAACGAGCGGCTT
>RFHA01000454.1 GCA_003696565.1 Chloroflexota bacterium | reverse complement strand
TTGCCCAATGTGAACCTATCAAAAGTTGAACCTATCATGAGTAGAGGAAAACCAGCTCCTGCGATCCCCATAACAGATCGACAATATGCGCTTCTGAAGCAGCATGGTGCCAAACATTCGCTGGCCCATCATTATAAAACCCGTATTAGCATAGTACTTCTGGCCAGTGAAGGTCGGACCAATGCATCTGTGGGGCGGGAATTAAAAATTGACTTAAAAACAGTCAAAAAATGGCGTCGTAGATGGATAGCCGCATTTGACTCTATAGAGGCCTTCGCCTTGGGGGAATCGGGCCAGGGGGTAAGTGATCAAGCCCTTCTTCAAAAGATGCTCGAAGTCTTGAAGGATCGACCACGAAGCGGCGCCCCCAAACGAATTAGCTTGGCCCAGGAACAACAAATTGTGGCCCTGGCCTGCCAAAAGCCTGAAGATTATGGCATTCCCATCACCCAATGGAATCGGGAGCTCCTAGCTCAGGTGGCTATCAGTAAGGGCATCGTTGAGACCATCTCGCCTCGTTATACGAGCGAGATTTTAAAAAAGAAACGAGCTCCAACCGCATAAGTCTCGCTACTGGTTGTTTCCTAAGATAAAGGATTGGCAGGCCTTTGCCCAACGAGTGGTTTTGATTTGCCACCTTATTCTGCAAGCCATTAGCCTGGAAAAGCCCAGACTCCACCTGATCAGTGTAGATGAAAAAACGGGGATTCAAGCCTTGAAAAGAATTGCGCCGGATCAGCCCATGCAAAAAGGCAAGTCTCGTCGGCTCGAATATGAATACAGTCGAAATGGGACGACTTGTTTGATGGCCGCCATAGATGTTGGACAAGGCAAACTTCTCAACCATAGACTTCATCCAAGGCGAAAGGAAGAGGATTTTGTCATCTTCATCGAGCAAACAGTAGCTCAAATACCACCAGGGCATCAGGTCATCTTCCTGGCTGACCAGTTGAACATTCATCAATCTGAATCACTGGTCAGATGGGTGGCAAAACAGATCCATTTTGAAGAAAACTTAGGAATCAAAGGTCGAAAAGGGATTCTCAAAAGTATGAAAACCCGAAAGGAGTTCCTTGAAAGACCCCAACATAGAATTCGCTTCGTTTATACCCCCAAGCATTGTTCGTGGTTAAATCCTATTGAAAATTGGTTCGCTAAATTGCAAAGACATGTCATCAAATACGGGGATTTCTCATCGGTCGAAGAACTCGAAAACAAAATTGAAAGGTATATCCAATATTATAATCGATGCCTCGCCAAACC
>RFHA01000453.1 GCA_003696565.1 Chloroflexota bacterium | reverse complement strand
CGTTATTGAAACAAAAAGGGGCAATTGCTGCCCCTCTGTGAAGAAAATTAGATAACAACCATCAAACGCACGGTTTCCGTTGTAGCTACTCTGTTTGGGGATTTTCCCACCTCTTAACAGCCTTCATCGCTTTGTTTGAAACCTATGTTCTTTGAGCACATGGCTAAGTTTTTCAATAACCAATGATTGAGTGGTTGAACTTATTTCAACACCGCTTCCGATGCATTCTACTGCGAGAAAAGGATCAACTTCGGCTATGTGACTGATCAAATCATTGGCATCAGCGACGATACCACAGAGCGCCATTACCACCTGATCCCACTTTTGTGCTCTGCGTCTTCCCAACCAAGAAAATTCAGGGGGGCGAATGCGCGTCTTAACCCCCACACGCTGCAAGCCCCACGCCGCGAAGTATTCCAACATCAATTGGTTACTGAAGTGCAAGCGGTCTTGATTCAATTGGATGAAGCCTGCGCCCGCTCCTGCCCTCAACAAGTCTTCATCTTTGATGCGTTCTAGGGCATAGGTGATAGAAACATCTGGACGCTGATCGGTATCGATTATATCGAAGGCGAGTTGCCCAAAGCGCTCGCGCATGGTCTCATATTTTACCCAACCGCGCGTGTTGCGCAGGCGTTCGCGCTCCCACAATACTTGCGCCAATGTGTGGAACAGCGCGCCCGTGTTAGTCGGCAAGTCGCCTTGATATTCATACACCGTCAACAGCGCGGCGAGCATGTAGGGGTTGCGCGCCAAATGGATGAGCGAACGGTGTTCTTCCCAACTCGATTCAGGGAAAATGCGCTCTAAGAAGGGCTTCACCTTTTCCTCAGACAAGTAGCGCACGGCAAATGCTCTAATTTGTTCATCTTCCAGCGGCTTGACCAGCACTGTATCTAGTTGGAGGTCAAGCGCTTCGTTATAATCATTCTTGCGGCAGGTCACGATCACGTGTTGGGGGGCATTTGCCGCCTTCAGCCATTCGCGGAGTTGTGCGGCTTTTTCCGTTCCTCTTGCGCCCATCTCGTTCAACCCGTCTAGATACAGCCACACATTTCCCTTTTGCAGCTCTTGCGCCAAATCACTCCCCAACGTCCATTGGCTTTGCACAAAGACCAGTGGCGTTTGCCCATCTTTCCATTGCGACAAGTAGAGCATGTAGGGGATAGGGGGCGGTGTCCCCTTTCGTCCCGCTTCAAGCCAAGCCAAGCGGCGGCGCGCCTGCTCCAGCGTGAGATAGCGCAGCATGGTGGTCTTGCCCGCGCCGGGATCGCCAATCAGCACAAAGCGCGGCAACTTCTCCACTGCCTCCGCAATGTTTTTGAGCAGCTCAGTTTGTGGCTCCTCTTCTTCTTGTTTTTTCGATGACTTGCGGATTATCTCTAAAGTAGGATCGATGCGCCTTTCCTCAGAGTTGATGCGCTGCTCAGCCTCAGCTTGCAGGGCGATATACTCTTCCACGCCTTGCCACTTGGTCAGCTCCCCAATCAGCGTGTTGAGATATTGCGCCTCTGGGTCTGGCACGGGCCCCTCAAATGCTCAGTCAATCTTGCGCAGGCGGTCTTGGATCGCCGCCAAGCCATCCTTGTAGATTTGCTCATCATAGGCATAGTTTTCAAAGCTGATGAAGTGAATATCCTCTAGCCAGAATAAATTTTTAGGGATGGTCTTAAAGTCAATCGGGCGCAGTATGATGGGGATGATGCGAATATCATGAAGATAAGCATATATTAATTCATCTCGACAATACCTAGTTGTGAAATATTCAGGTGTGATGACCGCGATCAACGCGCTGCTATTTTCTAGCGCTTTGCCAATGGCGGCTAGCCATTCGTCACCTGTCACAATGCCTTGTAGGCGGTCGACCCAAACGCGAAAGCCCGCATTTTTGAGGTCGGTGGCCAGTTGGATGACGAAGTTTGCATCTTCGGCTTTGTAGCTGATAAAGGCGTGTTTACTCATGTTTTTTGCCCATTGTCGCTGTGTAGTCTGATAAACGAAAGTATAATCTAATTTATAGCGAATTTTGATAGAAGGTGCAACTCATTTTTCCCCCAAAAATGTGCGGATGGTGGGCAGGATGATCTCGGTTTGCATGACCAGCTGCACGTGATTGAAGTTGCTGAATACGTACAACTGATGCCCTGCCGCT
>RFHA01000452.1 GCA_003696565.1 Chloroflexota bacterium | reverse complement strand
CCTGCTGGGCGCGGTGTACGGGTAGGTGATGGTGTTGTTGTGTTGGTTGGTCTGGGTGTGGGGGAGGGTGGACAGCCACGCGCACGTTGTGTACCAAATGCCGCCGGACATTGATCAATGCCATCATGCACACCGTCACCATCGCTATCCGGGCAGCCATCAAACTCGACATCACCCTTATCGGTTGGACATTGATCATCTTCATCTAATACTGTATCGCCGTCTTGATCGACGTATGGATTAAGGCAAACAGCATTCTCTACACCAGTTAGCAGTGTGACTAATTCATGATAATCTCGTGCTTCTTCATAGAGAATCGGTCCAAAATCACCGACGATTGTGCGGGTTGCAATATCCACAATCACCCGTGAAGACGCAGGCATTTCAAACTCTGCTGAACCGCCCAGGGAAAGTTTACAATCACCATCTAAGGCACTGTAACAAGAAAATGTGACTTGGCGTTCATCCAGATACCGCGTAGAAAAACAGGTTGATTGTGAAACGAGCCGGATGTTGCGTTCTTCAAACAGTTCCAGCTCTAACCCGCCAACGGTATATTGCCCGCCAACGACAAACATATCGCCCATAGGGTGAAATTGTAGGATGATGTTATTACGCGGATTGCTCACACGGTCAAATTCAATTTCTGTGTTAGGCTGAAGATAGAAGTTTGCCGGTTCATTAATTGGCTCACCACCATCAATTGAGATATATACCGGTTGTGACTGGGAAATCAAATCTCTTTCTGTAACAGACCCAAGTGGCACATTATTCACCCCATATTGTAGCCCAACCTCACCAGGAACAGCCGCCGGAGGGCGTTGAGTCATGGTTGGCGTTGGGGTTGGGGTGCGGGTTGGCGTTGGCGTTGCTGTGTTGGTTGGGGTAACCGTTGGTGTATCGGTATAAGCGTCTTCTGTTTCACGCTGATTTTGTGTTGCTTCTAATGCGACCTGTGTTTCTTCCGCCGCGCTGAGTTCGCCACTGGTTTGTGAAAGCAAAATACCCATCAGGGCTAAAATTGCTATCACAACGACAACCCCACCAGCCAAAAAACCTTTTGTTCGACGGCTCATGCCGGCACCGATCATGGTGGTTGCCTTACGGCGCGGGGATGGAATAAACACTAATGAGATCGAAAAATTATCATAAGGACCGCGTGCAGAGGCATAGCTCATAATCATACGACCAGCACGCTGTGGATCATCATCCAAAGCATGGCGCATTAACTCGTCTTCATGCACAAAGGGTAAGTTATCTGCTGGGTTGATATTCACTAAGCCATCTGAACAAGCAAAGACGGTATCCCCTTCTTTGAGGAGAAGCCCTTTTAACCCAAGCTGTTCTGCACGGGCTGGGTCTACCATATCACGCCCGCGTTCGGCATAAAATCCGATATCAACTTGGACTTGCGGGCTGACCCCGATGGCACGAGTCAGATGAGAGCCATTCGGTAACATCTGCGCTTGCTCTGGGGTAAGCTCCCCCCGTAGAACGCGCTCATTGGCAACGGTATGATCGGTATTCAACCGAATTAAGCGTTCATCCCGGATGAGGAAGATGTAACTATCCCCAACACTAGCAATGAAAAGCCGCCCATAGGGGGGATTATCATTCATATTAATGGCGATGAGTGCAACAGTTGAATTCCCCCGTCCACCCAGCGTATTTAAGACTTGCTGATTTGCAAATTGGATCGCTTGGATCAACAAGTTAGGGATAAAGGTTTCAGTGCTTTGTTGAATAAATTGAATGATGCTTTGGGCGGTAATCATCGCAGCACGTTCACCAACATCACTGCCCCCAACACCATCGCAGACCATCGCAAGTTGAAGCAGCAAACCACCTCTGGTTTGCACAACCGCATCAGCTGCAAAGTCTTCTAACCGTTCTCTTGTGCCAAGGTCACGATCAGAAAAAGCCTGTAATTGATTCATGGCTAAACTCTCCTAAACTCGCGGAGGCGGAATTTCAATTTTCGTCTCCAGCAACTTAAGTACCTGTGGAATGGTTGGGCGGTGTTGTGGGTTTTTATTTAGCATATACCATACCACCTTCTCAATTTCTGGGGGGATATTCCCATTCATTTTTGCTGGATGCCCGTTCATAATCATCTCAGCTAATGCCGTTCGGTTAGCTTCATCACCAAAGGGATGTTTACCTGTTAACAACTCATAGGCGATGACACCCAATGCCCATACATCCGACGGGAAATAATCAAACGCTTGCTCAGTTGGTTGATACCCGTTCGGGCGCATCAATGTGCGAACCCGTTCTGGTGAAGCATAAGCCACCGTGGCAGCATTCACAGTGGGTTCAATACGCCGTTTTAATCCTAATCCAAAATCGATTAAGACCGGCATCGGCATTTGTTTGGGATGCGGCGGCATCCTAAAAATAATATTATCTGGCTTTAAGTCTCGATGTGCAACTTCTCGTAGGTGGAGATAATCTAAGATAATTGTGATCTGATAAATTAACTCCAGCCGATACCCCAAGCTGTATTTTCTCAGATTTTTGATGACGTTTTTTACCGTTTCGGTGGAGAGTAACTCCATCGCGAAATACCAGGGGGCACCAGGAAGCCCTGGCGCACGCCCAACATAATACCGCTGATTAAATTGCTCAATTGGTATAATACGCACAACACCAGGGTGGCGCAAATCGTTGAGCAATTCGGTCTCTTGTCGCAGCAATGTCTCAAAAATGTGATCATTTTCCATACCGATTCGTGCGATTTTGATCGCTACTTTTTTCCCATTTCGTTCTGCTATTTGCTGATCTAAGACGGTGGCTTCATAAACGCTAGACATGCCGCCTGTATCAGAAAGCAGGCGGTCTAGACGAAATGGACCGACAGGTGTTCCCCGTTTATACATTGTGTTTAAATCTCCCAATCATCATCAACCGGTGGGTTATTTTGGTTATCATCTGATAGATCAAAGTCTTCTGCATTGCGTCTTCCTTGTGAGGGACGATTTCCCTCTAATCCGCGATCTTGCGAATATTGTGTATCTGGATCAATACCGTCTGGCATTTCCTCTTCAGCCTGTGCTGAATCATCCGCCCCTATTAGGGTTGGGTCGTCTAACCATGTATCAGCGGGTTCTGGTTGGGTATCTGGTGCGAAGTTTGGTGAAGAAGGTGCGCTAAAAATTTGTGTTGGCTCTTCACGCGGTGGAGACATATCCAACTGTGTCGGTTGCTCCATGGGTGGTTTTGAGACCCCAGGGAAATCGATTTGCGTCGGTTGTTCCATAGGTGGTTTTGAGACCCCAGGGAAATTAATTTGTGTCGGTTGTTCCGGTGGGTTGCCAAAAGCAGGCTGATCTAGCTGGGTTTTCTGGCTATAGTCTAGTTGGGTTTTTTGGCTGCCCCATCCACCGGTGGATTGCGCTGGTTTTGCGGCATTAAAGCGAATTTGGATGTGTGATGAAATTCCAATTGTTGACCCATCTCGCAGCGGCATTTCTTGATCTGGGATGAGTGGTACACCATCTAAATAGGTTCGGTTAGCTGAACCCAAGTCTTTAATCCAACTCTGTCCGCCACGTGTGTTGATTTCGCAATGCTTAGCACTCACAAATGGTTGTGGAATGGCATAATCACATCCAGCAGCGAGTTCCCGCCCAATCACAAATCTTTCCCGATTAATGGGGATAATTTGTCCCTGATTCATCCCCTGTAAAATCTGAATTTCACCATATACGGGACCAGTGGGGTTGAACGCTTCATCAACCGGGCTATGACTTACGCCAAAGATTTGGGTTGCGCCGGCGACCATCGTTTTGGCGAATACCCCGCCTTGTTGCACAATCGCCTTACCGGGGCGTGTAAATAGCAAGAAAATTGTGACAATCGTCAAGATAATAACACCCACACCTAGCGATAAAATAACGGGCGTGGCGGTTTCTGCATCTAACTCCACGACACCGCCGATATTAACTGCTTCTGGTGTGTTGGTAGGCACTGGGGTATTGGTTGGGGGCGGCGTATTGGTTGGGGCAGGGGTGCTAGTTGGTGGAATTTGCGCCACACGGACTTCACCAGTGTGTTCTGTAGACGCACTTAACCCCAATTCGTCTTCAACAAATGCGCGTAAGATTAAGCGCGTGGTGGAAGCCGGTGTATTAAAACCACGTAAATCCCATGTGACGCTGATACGGTTTGCGCTGTCTAATATAAATGTATCTGGCACAATTGTTTGGATAATATTTTCTGTATCTGCATCAATGATCTCCACTTTAACATTTGTCAAATCACGCGGGACATCATCCGGAAAATCTACTTGAAGCATGATGGTGGTGTTGGGATTATCAAACGTTGTGTTATCTCCGCCAGGGAGGAACTCACGCGATGGGGTAAAATTCGTGTTTATAAATTCCACCGTTGGCGGTTCAAATTGTGGAGAATAATTAAATGTTTGCGTCACAAGACTACCATCTGGCAGTTGTACGGTGACAGTCACGTTCCGTGTGGGGGCGAGGTCTTGGTTAATGCTGCGATAGTTAACAAGATAATGTGTCCGATTGTGGTTAATGCGATCAAACAGCGTGGCTAGTTCATTTGATGCCACCACGCTTTCCCCTTGGTTAGCGGAAAGCTGACCGGATGGATCAGAAATAAACCGCCCGCCGGTTGTTGTGGCAATCCGTGTATATGCTTCTAAACTGTCTGGGCGTGATCCAGCCTGGATAACATCCATTGGAACAGGGATAGAAGCGGCATTATCTGTTCTTGTGGAATACATCAAGGTGCCAACAAGCAAGGCATGGCGCACATAATTAGGATAAGCACTGCTGATTATATTCAATTCGCTGGCAACGTTGGGTAGTGCATCATTAACCCGGAAAGTGTTGGTACTGCTGCTCAGTGAATTGATGAGATTCACTGCTTCGGTTTGGTTATTGACTTGTACACGGCGAGGCGTTGTACTATCCATAATATAAAAAACTAGGATGTCGTCTGGGCGGTAATACGTATCGACATATGCTCGTAGCGTTTGCCGGATTAATGCATCGTTGCTACCAATTGTGAGATCAACCAGAATGACCATCGCTACCGGTCGATCTGCCAATTCAGTGACGGTCAGGTTTGCCGTCGGTTCACTGATAGAAATATTATTAGAAGAAAGCCCGCGCACGGCTTGCTCATTTTGAAGCACAAGTAAATCTAACGAAATATCTCGGAAATCAGCCGTATCTGATTCCAGAATAACTAAACGTGTATCTTCTTGTGCGTTAACACCCATGATGAGCATTAAACACAACAGCATAAACCCCATCAATCGTTTCATAAGCAGGAGTCCTTAACAGGTGATCAAGAATTAATCCACACAAGTCTAACACGAAATTTTTTGCGTTCAAACAAAAATAAGGATACTATGAACATAAGATGATCTTTATCCCATGATTGAGTGAAGCTTATGTCAAATAATTACGCAGATAGACCACCGCGTATACAACCTCAGTTGCCACAGCAAGAGATCGAAATCCCCCCACCACCGGAGAAGAATGCAGGCACGAGGCAATCTCTGTTAGAGATTTTGTTACCCCTGGTAACAATAGGCGGTTATATTTTTATGGCGGCGACCGGGCAAGGGCGCAGCATCGCGTTGATCATCCCGATGGGGTTGGCAATGCTCGGCTCGGTGTATTTGTCTTTACGGCGGGCAAGTGAAGCCGAAAAAGAAATTGAGATCAAAAAAGAAGCTTATGCCAAACGGTTATTGGACTTGCGCCACGAACTCCGTAACTATCACCAACTCCAACGGGATTTTTACTACTATAATTATCCTGATCCAATCACTGCTGATAAAATTGCACGCCAAGAAGAACAAAGCCGTTCTGGTCCACGCCTGTGGGAACGTCGTACGAGCGATCAAGATTTTGGTGCAATCCGCTTAGGAATAGGGACACGTGCTTCTACAGTGCGATACACAATCAGCATCAAAGACAACGATGAAGACCCACAGATGGATGATGCAATCCGCCTGAGCGAGGACTCCATGTATGTCAGTGATGTGCCGATTACCTTGCAACTACGATATGTTCCAGTGGCAAAAGATGATGAAACCGCCCCGGATATTCAGCATTCCCTGGGTATTTATAGTATTTCTACCGCTGCCCCGGATGCGCCACATCATATCAAATACAATGAAATCTACGCTTACATTCGTGCGTTATTAATTCATTACACAGCGTTTCATTCCCCGTTGGATACCCGTGTGTATGTAGTTGGTACAGAAGCCTCTAAAATTGAATGGGAATGGGCGATGCAACTGCCACATAGCCGAGTAGGGCAAAATGAAACCTTACTCTGTTTTGAGGGGGAACAGGCAAAAGTGCGTGATGAACTTGTGCCACGTGTCCCGTTGTTCCTCAAAGATATTAACAATACGTTACAGACCCGTGCACAACGCTTAGGCGATAAAGACAGCGGCGATGTGACCCTGCCATTTTTGCTTTTGGTGGTGGATATGTTGGGAATGCAGCCCGGAACAACAATGTGGGATATTGAATCCGATCAGGCGATTTCCACCATTTTGCAACAAGGTCCTATGCTAGGGGCAGCTGTGATCTTCCTTTGTGGTGATGCCCGTAAAATCCCAAGTGATGCCCGTGGTGTGATAGAACTAGAACGCTTAGATAAAGAAAGTGTCGCTTTCCGCTATGCTGAAATCGGCGTGAATTCCCCGCGTTATGTTGGCATTGCAGATATGGTCACCCGTCAACAAGAAGCTCTTGGGTTTGCACAACAACTCCAGCAATATCAGGTACGGGCAAGTGCTGCTGCATCACTTGTTAGTGCTATTGATTTACTTCAAATGAATGAAGTGATTGATATTGATGAGTTGGAAATTCTGAAGAGATGGGAAGAAAGCCGCCGCCCAGATAAAGCGGAGTGGCCCCGCGTTAAACTCGGCGCAAAATCCGCTAGCGATGTCCGTGAGCTTGTGTTTGAGGCAAATGCAGACGGGGTTCATGCGATGGTGGCGGGGACAACCGGTTCTGGTAAATCAGAGCTGCTCCAAACCATGATCTTGGGGTTAGCAATACGATACGACCCAAGCATTGTAAACTTTGTGTTGGTTGACTTTAAGGGCGGTGGGGCATTTGATCCGTTCCGCACATTACCCCATGTGGTGGATGTGGTCACTAACCTAGAAGGTAGTGCGGTTGAGCGGATGTTTTCCGCTATTAAAGCAGAGTTAGACCGGCGTGGAGCAGTAAACGCCAAAAACCGCGTGGCACATATCGTTGAATATCGTAAGGAAGGGTATCATCTGCAACCGGCAGAAGAGGGTAAAGGTCCTTTCCCACATTTGTTTATCTTCATTGACGAATTTGCGGAAATGGTTGCAGAAAACCCAGAGTTTAAATCTCAATTTGATAGCATTACTCGTTTGGGGCGTGCTATTGGTGTCTCGCTGATCCTCGCAACACAGCGTCCTGCTGGTATGGTTACTGATCAGATGCGTGCTAACATCAAGATGAAAATCTGTCTTCGTGTTGAAACGCCAGATGACTCCCGTGAGTTATTGCGGCGTTCTGATGCGGCTTATCTGCCACCGAGTATTCCGGGGCGTGCTTATGTTCAGATCGGTAATGAATTGCCGGAAATGGTGCAAGTGGCATACTCTGGTGGGACGTATCGCCGGGCACAAAAAGCACAGGAAGAAGCAGTCATTTGGTTAACCCGCCCCAAGCGTAAAGCGAGCAAAGAAGAGCGTAAGCCGGAAAAAGTCTTCCAAGCACTGACCCGTGAAATGCAACGATATGCTCGTGAAAAACCCGATGAAATTATCATCCAGCGTAAGCCCTGGCCCAACCCCTTACCCAAATATATGCCGCTAGGTGTGCCTTTAGACAAACTCGATGTCGTAGACACAGAATATCTCATACCGGAAGATCGTATTTGGTTGAACGGTGGGAAAAAGCCAGAAAAAGGCACAGATTTATATTTAAACCGTGATGTTGCGGCATGGCAAACAGGTAATGGGAAATGGGAACCGCTGGATTGGGCTTCTCCACGTACATTAACCGCTGTGGTTGGTTTGATGGATAACCCTCGTGCAGCAGAACAACGCCTTTATACCATTGACCTGAAAAAATCTAATCCCGTGGTGTTCAGTGCGTCTGGTTGGGGGAAATCCACATTTTTGCGCACTCTGATTACCTCACTTTCCGCCACACACTCACCGGATGACTTATGGATTTATATCCTGGACTTTGGTGGGCTGAGTTTAGATGTCTTTAAGAACATGCCACACGTTGGCGCGGTTATTACCCCAGAAGAGGACGAGCGCATCAACCGCTTGCTACGGACCTTGCTTTTAGAAGTTGAAGACCGTAAACGTAAAGTAGCGGATAAAAATGTGCCTGATCTCATGGCATATAATGCCTTGCCAGATACAGAGACGATCCCCGCTATTTTGGTCGTGGTGGATAACTGGGCAGAAATCCGTGAAAATTTTGAACATCTCATCCCGGTATTTACCTCACTATTGCGTGAAGGGCGTACAGTTGGGGTTTTCTTTGCTGCTTCTGCTGATGTGCCAGGCTCATTAGGTGGCAAGATTTTCAATATGTTCACAGAACGAATCGCACTGAAACTTGCCGATAAATCGGAATACCCCAATATCGTCGGGCGGGGTGGGGCAAGCATCAGTGATTTGTGGGGGCGTGGCTTAGTAGCGGTGGAACGCACCATCAGCCAGAACCCGTTAGAAGTTCAAATTGCCTCTCCTGTCGCACTGCATCAAGATGAATTGGTCTATGACCAGAGCGATCAGGGTTTTGTTGATGAAAACAACGACGGAATCGACGATGTAACCGGACAGCCCATTGTGCGGTTGATTGACGAGAATGAGACGCTCAATAAGCTCGGGCAGGTTATTGTAGATCGCCTGGGTGAGATGGTCGAGACGATGAAACAAGCATGGGCTGGTGGTCAACCGCGTTCTATCGACATCCTCAAGACCTATGTTTATTATGGGGATATCGTGCAAGAGACCACCAAACCAGAAGGTGACATGGCACACGCACTAATTGGTATTGAGGATAACGAACTTAAGCCATTCTGGATTCATTTGCGCGGCAACCCCAATTTTATTGTGATCGGTCCACCGCTTTCTGGTAGGACGACTTTCCTTCAAACCTGGATGCTTTCCTTGGCAGAAAATTATAGCCCACAAGAGGTTGCTATTATTATTGTTGATCCTATGCAGGCATTTGCTAACTATCTGGGTGGGAACCGAACGCTAGATGAGTTGCCTCATGTTTTGGCATATGTTTACGATGAAGAAACGCTCAACGATCTGATTGAAAAACTGAGCTATGAATTCAATGCAGAACGTCGTCCTGGTGATCCACAAAAACCGCGTGAATTCTTCATCTTTGTAGATAATTTTGATGACTTTGATGATCTGATTGGCGGGCGTGGACGAGACCACTATAAGCGGTTGGCGCAACTGGTGCGTGATTTCCGTTCTAGCAGCGAGTTGCATTTTATCCTGGGCGGTTCTGAAGATGTGGCACGCCGCACGGATGATTTAAAGAAGCAGGTAGAAAAGACACGTTATGGCTTTGCACTTAAAACCGAGCGTGCCGTTGAAAGCCTGGGTGGGAAAATGCCCCGTAGTTTACGGGATGCTGATTTGCCTGTTGGACGTGGTTTCTTGATCCGCTCTGGACAAACAATGTTGATGCAGACCGCGACCATGGAACTCAGTAAAAACGCGGCAGAAATTGACCGCCTCATTGAAGACATTATTGAGAAACACAGTCCCTATCAATGGTATTACGAGATCAACCCACCGCCAGAAGAAGAAGAGGACGAAACCACGGAGTCAGATGGGACATCTACACCAGCTAACGGCAACGCAAACCGTCCAAAACCCTCTGAAGTACAGACCGTTGAAGACACAAAAGCGTTACAAGAATTAGAAAGTATGCAGAAGGAACAAGCTAAATTTAGTGATTTTAAGGCGGAAAACCTGACAGACGTTCAGCAAAACCCCTATTACAAAATGCTCCAGGCGGATAAGCTGGTCAAGCTGCCAATCAAAATTCTTGAATCCTTACCAATGGATTTTAATGGTTTACAACCGCAAGATATTCCATCCATGGACCCGGTGAAACTGCAAGAGATGATTGATCAAGGGGAGATCAAACTGCCGGAAATGGGGGCAATTCCGACCAATATCCGCACGATCATCAATTTCTATGACAAAATTTCTGCTGAGGTGTTAACGCAGTTACCTGTGGAAATTTTGCAACAATTACCCCTTGCTTTCCATGAGGGGAGTATGCCCCTGGAAAGCATCCCCGGTGCGGCTGTGGCAGATATTCAACGGCAGATCACGGAAGGACTAATTGAGTTTACTGAACCTGTGCATCTAAAGGTGCAAAAACAAATTCGGGATTATCTGGAAGGTGAAAAATCATGACCGATTATGTTGATGTCACGGTTGATGTTCTAGGGCAAACATATCCCGCAAAGATACAACGCGATTTAAAATTTCGGGGATTGGTGCAAGAAATTCGTAAAGAATTTGCTGAAGAACTAAAACAAGCAAATTTGGAACATGAACGTTTCGCGCTGTGGTTAAAAGGGGGCTTTGGTACGCTCGACTTGGACAAAACGATTATGGATATCGGGGTTAATCGTAAGTTAGTGTTCGGTACGGAGGCAGAAGCTCCACGCCGTAAAGTCTTTAGCTGCCCGCGTGAGCGCATTATGATGATGCCTAGTGTCCGCATTGGGGAAATGCTGGGCTTAAAATTGGTTGAAGAGCGTACTAAGCGAGAATATGAAATCAACTGGATGCCAATTGTTATTGGGCGTGAAGGGTTTATTGATATGGGAGATATACGCCAACGTGGCATTGATGAACATATTCATCCAGAGGCAATTACTGTTTCGCGCGATCATGCTGCGCTTGTGGAGCGAGATGGGCAATATTATATTGTGCCGTTACGGCGTGATAACCCAACTTACCTGGCAAACCTCAATGAACGTTTAGAATACGAACGGGCGTATATGCTTCAAGCTGGTGATAAAATCCGCCTGGGAGATAACCCAGGTATTGTCCTGACATTTACAAGAACATAGGAAAGGCTGACTTATGCCGCACATTTGCACACATTGCGGGTTATCCTCTTATGATGGCAACCTCTGGTGCCAACGCAGCGAATGCTCTGCCGGAAACTTGACGAACACCCTGCGCCGAGGTGAACTATTGGGCGAGATTGAAATTGGTACAATGCTGCGGGTTATGCGGACGGGCACAGTCTATGAGGCAACACGTGGTGAAGAGCTGATCCTGTTAAAGGTCGCTCATCTTGATACGCAAGAGGATTTAGATCATGACCGAGGATATGCACGTTATTTGAAGAATGAGGCAGAAATTCTTCAACGGTTAGCCGCCACAGGTCGGTCGCACGCTGCACTACCAAAATTGTTGCCACCGTATAGCCAACAACGATCATTGGACGAATTGCCATATGGGCGGATCGTATTCCGGGACAAGCTGCGTTATTTCACAGTATATGAACATATCAAAGGACGCTTCCTGCGTGATATCTTGAACGATAACCCACAACCACAGCCGCGTTATATTGGTTGGCTGACTCTGATTCTATGTGATTTGTTGGTGATGCTGCAAAAAGAAGTCGGTATTCAACATATGGCTCTTAGCCCAGATATCATCATGGTGCGTGAGGATTTAGACGGTATTTTGCGTCCAATTTTATTTGATATGGGGATGTATCATCAACCGCGTCCACAAATTACACAACCTACGCCACTACCAGAGCCGGTCATGAGTGGAACAAGTGGGGCTGCGGGTACTAATCCAATGGTCAGCATACGTAATTTGTATCATGAATGGCTCAGCCGCTATGTGCATCCCGCATATACTGCCCCGGAATTATTCAAAGGGCGCACGCCAGGTCCATCAGTGGATGTTTATGGGTTATCGTTGATGATGTATGAAATGTTGACCGGTAGACCGGCTTATACCTATGAGACACGCACAGAGCAAATGGTGCGTTCAGCAGTGTTAGATGGGGATCGTCGTCCATTGAATCGATCAGATTTATCAGACAAAATTACTCAAATCGTAGAAACAGGTTTGAGCTTACAACCAGAGCGACGTTTTCCGCACGTTATGGATTTTAGTATGATGCTAATCAGTGTGTTCGGCAATGTGCCACCGGAGCGCGTGCAGAATGAGACTTGGTTACAGCGCAACCGTAAATATCTATATATGATTTTGTTGGTTGTTGTGGTGTTCTTGGTGGGGCTGGCTGTGGCAGCAGAGTTGTTCTAATAACACATCTTAGGGTTTAATGATTATGTCTTTTTCAGCATATGAGCAATTGGTGCAGCACCTGAGCGATATCCACAACCTAAATATGGTCTATTGGCTGTTATATTGGGATCAAAATACACACATGCCACCTGGCGGTGCCACAGCACGCGCAGCACAAATGGCGACCATCAAACGGATTCATCATGAGCGATTGACCAGCGAGCGCACTGCACAGCTTATTGAAGCCGCTAAGCATGACGTTAACATGGATGACTTTACATCTGATGAAGCCAGCATGATCCGCGTGGCACAGCGAGATTATGAGTATGAATCGGCTTTATCCTCGGAATTTGTTGGGCGGTATACCCAGGCTACAGCAGAAGGCTTTGAAGCGTGGAAGCGTGCCAAAGCTGCTAAAGATTTTAAGTTATTTATGCCTGCTCTGGCGCGGATCGTTGAGTTAAAGCATGAAGAAGCTGCTATCCGTGGGTATATCGATCATCCCTATGATGTATGCATGGGGGCATGGGAACGTGGTTTAACCACTTCTCAAGTACGTCGGATTTTTGATGAGCAGCGTCCAGCATTGATGCGCTTAGTTGCCAATGCTCCCCAATATGATGATTCGGTGCTACATCAGCCTTTTGATGTGGATAAACAACGTGATTTGGCGATGTTTGTCTCAACCGCAATTGGGTTTGATTATCAACAGTGGGCAACGTTTGATACCTCTCCCCATCCGTTTTGTTTACAGCTTGCCAAAAATGACATCCGCCTGACGACACGTTTTGTGGCAGATTTCTTTAGCCCAGCTTTTTTTGGCACTTTGCATGAAAGCGGGCATGGCTTGCATGGGCACGGCTATGCAACAGCTATTGATGGTACGTTTTTATCGGATATGGAAAAGACTTCTCATGCCATTGCGGAATCACAATCACGCACTTGGGAAAATCTAGTTGGGCGCAGCCGTGAATTTTGGGATTGGCTGCACCCGCATCTACTTAAATTTTTCCCGGAGCAGTTCAAAGATACCGATGCACAAACTGTGTATCAGGCTGTGAACCGTGTGCATCCGCAATTTATCCGCATTGAAGCAGACGAGCTAACCTATAATTTACATATTATGCTGCGCTTTGATGTGGAATATGCGTTGATGGATGGTCAAGTTCGACTGGAAGACTTGCCTGATTTATGGAATGACACCGTGCATCAATATTTTGGTATTATTCCACCGGATGACGCACAGGGAATTTTACAAGATGTGCATTGGAGTGCCGGCGGAATTGGGGCGTTTATAGGGTATGCATTGGGTAATTTGCTTTCTGTACAATATTATAACCAAGCATTGAAGGCGCACCCTGATATTCCAGCACAAATTCAACGCGGGCAATTTGACACACTACGTCAGTGGTTGACTGATCATATCTATACCCATGGGCGTAAATTTACCGCAGAGGAACTCACACAATTGGTGACAGGCGGGGGAATTTCTGCACAACCATATCTCGCCTACTTAGAAAGCAAGTTTGGCGGATGATTTCACCATTGTGTGAGGGCATTAATCAGCTAATACACGGGCGTTTTCCTGCGTCCATGAGATGCTGACCAATTGATTAGGGCTAAAGGTGATACTGCTGTTGGTGTGTGTGTTCTGTACCCGAACGGATAACTCAGTATTATCACCAAGCCGGACGATATAGCGCGTATCTGTCCCGATATAATAGACTTGTTGTACCCGTGCCGTTAAGTGCGATGTGCCATTGGTTAAAGTGTTATCCAATCTGGAATCGTATTCCTGGATGTGGATGCGTTCTGGGCGGATGGCAATGGTGACTTGGTCTTGCAAAGCAGCAGACACGCCATTCATTGAGGCTGTAATCACACTGTTATCTGCTAGACGAATAGCACCGTCGTGGTCAATTAATTGCCCCTGTAAGAAATTTGTTTCCCCAATAAAATCCGCAACAAAGCGGGTGCGGGGTGTTTCATAAATTTCTTCTGGTCTGCCGATTTGGAGGGCAACGCCTTGGTTCATGACTGCGATGCGATTCGCCATCGTCATGGCTTCTTCTTGGTCATGGGTGACAAAAATAAAAGTAATACCGAGTCGTTGTTGCATGCTTTTCAGTTCAAGTTGCATTTGGCGGCGTAACTTTAAATCCAGCGCGCCTAAGGGTTCATCCAATAATAAGACACTGGGGCGTTTGACCAATGCACGAGCCAATGCCACCCGCTGTTGTTGCCCACCAGAAAGCTCGCGTGGCTTACGTTGAGCAATATGGGGGAGTTGAACCATCTCTAGGGCTTCCATCGCGCGCTGCTCTGCTTCTTTACGCGGGACTTTTTCCATCTTTAAGCCAAACATGATGTTTTGCAACACACTCATATGTGGAAAAAGCGCGTAATCTTGGAATACGGTATTAACCGGGCGGTGATAAGCTGGAATATGATGAATAGGGTTGCCATCTAACAAAATTTCACCGGATGTTGGCTGCTCAAATCCGGCAATCATACGGAGTGTTGTTGTTTTTCCACAGCCACTTGGACCAAGTAAAGCGAAGAACTCACCATCATAGATGTTGATAGATAAATTATCCACAGCACGGACAGGTTCTTCACCACGCTTGCCGGGAAATTCTTTCACTAAGTTTTTGAGTTTGATCTTGATTTCATTCATGTTGTTTTGCCAATGTCTCAAAATTGATTGTGATGCAATATGGTGTGTAGGGGGCAAGCCCCCTACAAAAGTTATTCACCAATGAAGATAGTTAATGCTTCCCAGGCATCGCTGTAATACACTTCCGCGTCACCTGTATCTTGGAGGAACCAAACATTCTCTAGTTTTTCTTCTGGTACATAGATAGCCGGGTTTTCCGCTAGTGTTGGGTCAACCAAACCCATTTCCAGCGGAACATTGCTGGGGCTAGCATATCCAGTTGTGTTGATAATTTGTGCATTGACAACCGGGTCCAGGATGTAATCGATAAAGACATGCGCTAGTTCTGGATTGGGCGCGTCCTTCAAAATGACCATCACATCAACAAACACGGTAGACCCTTCATCTGGGATGACATAGGTGTAATCATCACATTCGCAATTGAGCATGACCTGGAATATATCCCCATTGTATTCCACCACAATGTCAACTTCCCCACGTTCTAACAGGGCTTCGCCGTCGTCTGCCGCTAGAACAATAACATTGTCGCTGTTTTCTAATAGAAAATCGGCGGCTTCTTGAATTTCATCTGGGTCTGTACTGTTTGGATCATACCCTAATAAATTCAAGGCGACGCTCAACATTCCACGCGCATCGTTGAGCCAGGCAACTGGACCATCATATTCAAACACCTGATACCAACTAGTGATCTCTTCACCAACAGCTTCTACGTTATAGCCAATCCCCTGTGATCCCCAAAGATAAGGCACGGAATATTGATTCTCTGGGTCAAAGTCCAAGCCAACCCATTCTTCTGCAACGTTGGCAAAGTTCGGGATTTTTTCCAGGTCAATTGGTTGTAATAACCCATCATTTACCATGATTGATACGGCATAGTCACTGGGGAAGGCGATGTCATACCCAGGATTCCCCAAACGCATCCGGGCAATTAAGGATTCGTTGGTATCATAAACATCGTAAATCACATCAACACCGCACAACTCCTCAAAGTCGCTGATTGTTGTTTCACCGATGTAAGTTGCCCAGTTATATACAGTTAAAGTTTGCCCTTCAAATCCTTCTGGACATTCCCAAGTGATTGCTGGCATTTCCATCGTGTCTTGGTCATCTTGTTCATCATCCTGTGCAGACACGACGAGAACCGGCATGAGCAACACAAAGATCAATAGAAACAGTTTACGCACTTTTCTTTCCTCCAATATAATTTGGCGAACACTTCTTGATTTATCTGAGGCGTTGAAACCTCAGTGAAACCACAACAAGGCAGAATGAGACCAGCAGCATCAGGGTAGAGATAGCGTTGATCTCTGGCGTGACGGATGTCTTAAGCATCCCATATACAAACATCGGTAGGGTGGTTGTGCCTACGCCACTGTTGAAAAATGTGACGACATAATCATCAAGTGAGAGTGTGAGGGCGAGCAAGCCACCAGCTAATATACCCGGGATAATTTGTGGGAAGGTGATATACCAAAAGGTTTGCCACCCATTTGCCCCTAAATCCCGTGCAGCTTCTTCATAAGACGGGTTCATATCCGCTAACCGCGCCCGCACGACAATGGCAACGTAAGACACATTAAACACCACATGACCGGCGATAATCGTGGTAAAGCCAAAAGCCCCACGTGAACCGGTCAAATTTTCCAGGAACTCAAAGGCAATTACGAAAAACATCGCCAATGAGACCCCTTGCGTAATTTCTGGAATGACAACTGGTAAAAATAGAACACCGTCTATGATTCGCTTCCCGGGGTAGCGTCCACGTGCCAGGCTCAGGGCGATCATTGTCCCTAAAACAGTTGCAATCAGAGTAGCTGTTAGGCTGACTAGTAAGCTGTTTTTAACGGCTGCTATCATTAGCTCCGTAGTAAAACGGGCGGAATCCACACCGACAACATCGTTGAAGATGTTCTGATACCAGCGGGTTGTAAACCCATGCCATTCATTCACTGCTCGGGAGTCATTAAACGAAAAGATCACCAATAAGATGATGGGAGTCCACAGGAAGATAAACCCACCTACCGCCATAACATAAAAGCTAATGCGTGCAATTAGGTTAGAAAAAAAACTAAAAGGGGATTGTTGAGAAATGACGGTTGCCCGTGTCCCTACCCAGGTGCGATTTAAAACTTCATTCGCCATGTTAACGAGTCCTTCCTGCGAAACGCGCATAAACCAGCAGTGAGATCATCACCGCGCCCATCATCACCATTGAAAGAGCTGCCCCAACAGGTAAGTTTGGCGTGTTGCCATTATATTGCCGTTGGATTAAGTTGCCGATCATCAAGCCCCGTGTACCACCGAGTAAATCCGGCGTGACATATGCCCCAATCGCTGGAATAAACACCAAAATGCACCCCGCGATAACTCCCGGCATGGTTAAGGGCAATACCACGCGCCAAAAGGTCTGCCAATCGTTTGACCCAAGGTCGCGTGCGGCTTCAACATATTTGAAATCGAACCGTTCAACCGAGGCATAGATGGGCAACACCATAAACGGTAAAAAGCCATAAACCAGCCCCAGCATCACACCGGTTTCGGTATATAGAATTTCTAGCGGTTGGTTGAGGATGCCTGTGTTCATTAAAAAGGTGTTGATTGTGCCTTCTGGACCTAATAACACCCGCCAGGCATAAGTGCGGACGAGGAAGTTCGTCCAAAATGGTAAAATGACCAAAAATAGCCCTAGGTTTCTTACCCAAGCATTTTGACGAGTCTTGATAAAAAACGCTAGTGGATAGCCGACAACTAAACAGATTATTGTGGCGACAAACGCAATCCGCACAGAGCGAATCAACACACTGTCATAAACCTGAAAGACTCGTTCATAATTGTCAAAAGTCAGCGGGAATTGGGCAATGCCATTTACGTCGCGAGTCATCATGCTGATGACGGCAACGATAATTAAAGGCATGATGAAGAATATCAATAGCCATAACACGGCTGGCAATGCCAGCAACACGTCCGAATATTTGCGGATAAAGCTGGTCACCCGTGTTGCCATGGCACGCTGTCCTGCACTTTATCCACCCCAACAATACGAATTAACATGATTGATACCCTTCTACTCAAATACCAAAAACAGCTATCAACAATAGCAGGTACAATTAAGTCTTAGTTAAATACTCGGTTTTGTTGAAGTGTCTGTTGATCAGCAACGCGCACTTCGATAACCGCAAAATGTTTCATTTCACAGACGTTAAAGAAGTTTATGCCTCAGGCTCAGCGTTGCTGACCGGTGCAGCGGAAAACGCACCTTAATATGCGGCTGAGTCGATGACATAAAAGCATTATACTGTATTTTGTCAATCATATGCTAGATCATTTTTTGAACGATT
>RFHA01000451.1 GCA_003696565.1 Chloroflexota bacterium | reverse complement strand
GCTAATCGAGATGAATCACTTCGATCATACAGCTCTAGCGCACGCTTTAAATAATCCACAGCTTCTTGATATGCACCGGTATGCAAACTTTGCTCACCGGCAGTGATGGTATAATTCCGTTCTTTTTCTGTATTGCCTGCCTGTGACCAATGATATGCCAATGCGGGGGTCATCTTATGGATTTTCAACGGGTCATCACCACAGTAAGCTTCAAGTGCCCGCGCCACACGGATGTTGATCTCTCGTCGTTGGGTTGGGGTCAGTTCATCTAGCAGGCTTTCCCGCAACTTATCGTGTGCGAACCGCCATCGTGCTTCAACCATGCCCGTATTAGCGACATCTAGCACAGCTGCATCACTACATGCTGCTAACCATTGATCAATGTCTTTTTCCGGGGCGATCAAACGCATTAAGTCAATGTCAATCTCTCGCCCAATTACCGCTGCCACCCGCAGCAACTCATAATCCTCACGAGAGACGATATTCAACCGCCGCTGTACAATACGTTGAATCCCCCCAGCAAAAACGTGTTCCGGCAGAGTCATTGTACCGATTTGGTCAAGCGCGCCGACATCTTCCGCTAATACTCTGACGACTTCCACCAAAAAGTAGACATTGCCTTCTGTCTCACGTTGTAATAAATCAATGACTTCGGGCAATCGTCCGCTTGTGCCTAGCATGGTTTCGCTCAAAGCTGCAATGCTCGCCGCGTTGAGCCGCTTGAGTGATAATTGGTTCATGCTTGGCAATATTTGGGGCAGGTTTGGACGTTCATCATCTCGATATGTGCCAATAATCATAATTGGCATCTTGCTGACGATTTGGTTTAATCGTTGTAATAACGATAAATCCTCGCTACCAGCCCAATGTAAATCTTCCAAAATGACCATCATTGGGCGCGGGTTATCTCGCTGAATTCGACGGAATAAGTCTAAAATTAATGCCTGCACCCGTGTTTGAGAGGCTTGTGGGTCTAATGGGGGAGGATCAACTGCTGGCTTATTAATTAATGTGCTGATATCTGGCACGAGGTCTGCTTGTAGTATACCCGCTTCGTGTGCATTGATCCCTGCCACCAATGCTAACCAACGTACCACACCACGCCAAACTTGATATGCTGCACTCCCTTCACTGACTGCCTGCCCACGCAGCACCATGACCCCTTGCACCAACGCACGGATGCGAACTTCATCCACAAAGCGGGATTTCCCTACGCCGCTTTCTCCACCAATTAGCCACGCTGAACCTTCCCCGCTAATTGTTTGATCCAAAACAGTCATCATCTGTGCTAATTCATCATCACGCCCAACTAACGCTGAGGCTTGTAAAAAGCTCTCACGGATTGCGTTGGTTTCTTTTGGTGGTTGACGGTGAATTGCGCGAGTCAGGTCTGCAATGACTTCATCAGCGGATTGATAGCGCGCAGAGGGGGATTTATGTAAAAGACGCTGTGTGATAGATACAATTGCCTCTGGGGCATCTATTAGACTTGTATCTGGTGTTTGATGAAAAATATCTTGAATTAAATGGGTGATGTTGTTGTTATGAAAAGGATGCTTACCGGCGAACACTTCATATAGCATCACCCCAACCGCATATAAGTCAGATGCTTCTGTAGCGAACTCTCCCTTTAAAACCTCGGGTGCCATGTATGTCAATGTGCCTGACGTGTGTTCTGTTTGTTGCCCGCGCATAACAGATAGTCCAAAGTCTAATAGTTTGACCTGTCGCTTGGCATCAACCAAAACATTGCTAGGTTTGATATCACGGTGAATAATGCCGCGCCGATGGAGGTATGTCAACGCTTGCAGCATTTGAATGAATAAGTCAACTTTACCTTCCAACACCTCATCTTGGCATGCTTGTAATAGGGTGATTGCTTCTGGCAAAAAATCCATTGTGTAATATGGATACCCCATGCCTTCAGATGTTATTGTGTCATCAAACCCATAGTCTAACACGCTGATAATGTTTGGATGGCGCAGTGAGGCTAATAATCGAAATTCTTGTGCTAACGCTACCCGTACATCTTCACCAAGTGCTAATGGACCGATGCCACTGTGGGATTCAAGCACACGCTTGAGCGCAACTTTTTGACCGGTTAGGCGGTCATCAGCCAAGAAAACCGTACTCATGCCGCCTTTACCAATTTCTTGAATAAGGTTATAGCGTCCGCTAATCTGTGTCATTATTTATGGATCATACCTTGCTGTTTCAAGCATTGCCATTAATGTTGACTCAAAATTCGCTAATTCGCCAATGGCAGCCGCAGGAATAAACACTGCAAACTGGGCATCTCCCAAATCAATGACGATAATAGCGGCTTCAATCCCTGTTCCTACAAAATCAATTCGTAAGGCGCGCCGATCATTTGATGAAAAAAATACCGGTTCAGAGAATTCAAAATCCACATCATTATCTAAACTTGAAATCAGAACATCGGCAATCTGACGGAATGGATC
>RFHA01000450.1 GCA_003696565.1 Chloroflexota bacterium | reverse complement strand
TACTGTTTGGGATCAGCAAAGCGAGTTTTGACCCAGCAGCTTATGCTTATTTAGGCAATACAATTCCCTATCAACAGCGTGGCACTGTCATCGGCATTGTCGAGTTAAGTTGGGCGGCTTCACTGTTGATTGTCGCCCCATTAGCTGGTTTGTTATTAGGTTTTTCTGATCTACCAACTGGGTTATCTATCATGCAGGAAATAGCTAATCTACCAGCGTTGTCGTTCAGTACGCCTTATGGTTTACAACTTGTGCTACTTGTACTCGGCGTTTTAAGTCTGATCGCTTATTTAGGCATTCAAATCGGAATTCCACGGGCAAAATCATCCACAAAACAAAAACAACCGATTGTTACCCCAATTAAGGCATTCAAGATCATCCGCAATAGTACAGCAGCGATGGCGGCGGTTGGATACAGCGTTTTACTCACAATCGCCAATGAGATTTTTTTTATCAACTATGGGCTTTTTATGGAGATCAATCATGGATTGACGTTAGTCGCATTAGGCGGTGTCACAGTTGTTATCTCCCTAGCGGAATTCATCGGAGAAGTCAGCATCATCGGCTTAGTAGACCGAATTGGGAAGCGGCGCATGGCATTAGCTGGTGTTTTGATCTCTAGCATAATGTATCTGATTTTGCCAGCCATCAACGTGTCATTGAGCTTGGCACTCGTCATGATTTTTGTGATGTTTTTGGGTGTAGAAATTTCGATTGTGGCAGCCCTGCCATTGTTTACTGAAATTTTGCCACAACATCGTGCAACTGTGATGAGTAGTGCTATGGGTGGCAGCGCATTAGGGCGGCTATTAGGCGCAGGGCTAGGTGGCGTTATCTATGCGATCGCACAAAATTTTGTCATTACAGGTGGGGTTGCCATGGCTATTGGAATCGGTTGCTTTACGTTGATGTGGTGGTTTATTCCTGAAATTGTTGAAGTTCCTTAATCCACTTCTCCGCATTGCGCTTTCTTTGTTGATCATCAAAACGTGAAGCAGCTTGCTGCATATAACTTAGGGCAAGCGCGTTTTTCATATCATGATGATATGCCAATGCCAGGTAGTAAAGCGTTTCTGCACGTTCTGGGTCAGCATGATAAGCTTGTGTAAAATGCGTGATCGCTTCTTGCCATTTTTTAGCTTTATATGCCAACATGCCTAAACCATAATGCGCTAGCATTTCATATGGATACCGCTCGAGTGCTTGTTCAAAATTCTGTTTTGCCTCTTTGTCGATACCGTCCTCCAAAAAGAAGAAGCCCCGCGCAGCATAGTATTCCGCATTGCCAGGGAGTAACTCAATAGCATAGCCAATTTCAATAATCGCTTTATCTAATTCACGCGCCTGATACAGCACTAACGCTTTTTTATAATGTTCGTCCGCGTCATAGCGTGTTAGCCCAAGCCGTTGACCCAATCCCATTTTGTCCTCCAATTTTCTAATATTCACATAGCTCTCACTTGGATGTTGTCAATCCATCATATATATTACACGATAGCTGTGAAATTAGTTTTAGGATTGAAAAATGGATTTTACATTAACAGAAGAACAAAGCATGTTTCAAAAAGTGGTGCGGGATTTTTGTGAGGCTGAATTAAAACCTTATGCTGCGGAAGTCGATGAAACCGGCGAAATGCGCTGGGAAGCAATCCGTAAAATGAAAGATTTAGGGTTGCTCAGTTTACAAGTGCCAGAAGCTTATGGCGGTGCAGAACTCGATACGATTAGCGCATCCATCGCAGTGGAAGAACTCGGGCGTGTGTGTGGGTCAACTGCTTTGTCCATCTCTGCTCATAACGGCTTGGGCTTGGGTCCAATTGTCCGCTGGGGAACAGATGAACAAAAAGCAAAATACATCCCAATGCTGACTGATGGAGAGCATCTAGGCGCGCTCGCCCTCACAGAGCCACAAGCCGGCAGCGATTTATTAAACGGCGCGCAAACAACCGCTAAGCGTGATGGCAATGAGTGGGTTATTAACGGGCAAAAAGCTTGGATTACAAACCCCAAATATGCCCCGGTGATTGTGGTGTTCTGTCGTACAGATGCTAACGCTGGCTCAAAAGGCTTCAGTATGATTCTGGTTGATACTGATGCAAAGGGTTTAACTATTCATCCACCGGAAAAGAAAATGGGCTTAAAAGGTTCCCCTACTCAGATGTTGACCTTTGAAAACGTGCGTGTACCAGAAAGCAATCTACTGGGTGAAGAAGGCAGTGGGTTTTACCAAACCATGCAAACACTAGACAGCGGACGGATTAGTATTGGTGCGCTAAGTGTGGGGTTAGCACAAGGGGCATTTGAAGAGATGGTGCGCTATGCCAAAGAACGCTATGCTTTTGGCGAACCAATTGCTAATAAGCAAGCGATTCAATGGATGATTGCCGATGCGGCGATGGAAATTGAAGCGGCACGAACCCTGGTTTACAAGGCGGCGTGGATGAAGGATCAGGGGATGAACTATAGCAAGATGGCATCTATGGCGAAATTAAAAGCAAGCGAAGTTGCAGAAAAAGTCTGCCATGATGCGATTCAAATTCATGGTAGTTATGGTTATAGCCGTGAATATCCCGTTGAGCGTATGTACCGCGATCAACGCTTGATGACCATTGGCGAGGGGACAAGTCAAATCCAACGACTGGTTATCGCACGGAATGTCCTCAAAGAATTTTGATAAAAAAGGGCGCGGTATCTGCGCCCTATGCATCTAATTCATCCTCTGATGTGACTAAGAATTGTTGCCAAATCCCGTGCATACCGCTTTCGGTAACACCATAATAAACGCGAATACCATTGTCTTTTTGCACGAGGTCATAGCGAATTGTGCCATTCTTTTTGTATCGCCGCCAAACACCCACTTCACCGCGCCAATCAATTTTATCAGCCCGGACAGGATTACTTTCCTTTTGTTTAATGGCATAATGCCATAATCGTCGCGCTGAAGATTTAGTCACATTTTTGACAACGTTACCATTCCGTAAATCCCGCATCATATAATATCGTGTGACATCACGGGTTTCTGACCCGATAATTTCTACCCCGGCACGTGGCGGTTTAATTTTATGATCCTCAACAAAATCAGGGGATATTGGAGAAGGTATCTCTGATTCTGGTTTGGATGGTAGATCCACTGGAATGGGTGGGAATGCCGCGGTCTCTGAAGCGGTTAGTCCTTGTCTGACCAAATTAACGATCTCATCCCGAATAGCTAAATTTGTGTCACCATCATCCCGCACATAGACTTTGGTATTTTCAATCACATACGGGCGATCAACACCAAACGGAACCTGAATCCGTATAATCGACTTGCCTTGTGTTTCTAGCGTATCAATTTCAACTTGTAAAGGCGGGGAGATCATCCCTGCAATATCGTTATACAGTTTACGAATCACGGTTTTATCACTTTTTACCCCGATCGGCTTCTCGGTATGATCAGCACTACAACCGACATAAACCGTGCCACCGTTTGTATTGGCAAAAGCACACACATCTGCGATGATGTTGTACAATTGCCCACCGCGCCGCCCCATGGATTCATGAAAAGATTGAACAACAGTTGCCCCTTCCTTGCGGGCAGACTGAACGAAATCCTCTGGCTGACTATTTGGTTTATAAATTCGTGAGCGGGAGAAATCATTGCTCTGAAACATCTCTAACAGCGCATCAAATGTCCGTGCCGACAAAAGAAATTCGGTTGCCCGTTCACCAATACCCAAGCGCACGTTACGCCCCTCTTTAGATGAATCAAGGCTATGGGCATCTGATCCTTGAATACAACGCATCCGACGGGGATATTCTGGCTTTGTACCATCAAAAAACCGTTGCGTATTACGTCCACGTCGGTCTAAATCGGTGGCTTCTAGGGCGTGTAAGTGGCGATCTTGTGTATAGGCAATACGTGTCTGCCCCCCAAAATCCATCCCACGCATTGCCACACCGTGCGTTGTATTGACATGCGCTGCAATACAAATTCCACCAGCTTCATAGATGGTTTGATAGGCGGTTAGTACATCTGACGATGCGCCGACTTCTGCCATACCTTTTTCTAAGGCAGACATGGGCACATTTAATGATAAAAGGATATGCTCAATTTCTCGGATACTGGTTTGAGGCGAAAAAACCCCCAAAATATGAAAGCCGAACGTCGCGGTAAACTCAAAGCCCGGCAACACCAAAATTTTCTCTAGCAAGCGGCGATATTCTGCCAAGAGACGAACTTCGTCAATCTGTGCGCGCCCGAGTTTCTCGAGATAGGTTAATTGCTCTACCTCTTGCATCATCGCCGCATAACCACTCACGGTATTATGGTCAGTTAAGGCGATAATATCTAAACCGCGCTGATCAGCTTTTCTTAAAATATCAATGTATGAAATATGCTTGTCAATGTAATCAGAAGATGCAGGGGTATGGATGTGCAAATCCGCCCGATACCACTGCATCCGTGATTTTTTACGAGATGCCAAAACCAACTCGCTTTCTTATCCAACAAGGGCGTTAATGAGCTTGGGTAGGTCATCTGGTTCAAACGGTTTAACCAGAAAATCTGTCGCACCGGCTGCCATCACTTCTTCCCGCACATCTAAGCCGGATGTCATGACAACTGGTGTTGTTGCGAACAAATCAGATTTACGCAAATCACGTAAAATATCTATGCCCTCCATATCATTAAGATGATAATCCATCAAAAAAATATCGGGCTTGGTCTGATTTGCCAGGTCAATAACATCCCCTCCCCGACTTGCCACCAACACTTCAAATCCGTCTAATTCAAGCAACGTTTGGAGCAATTTAACGGTGGTCAGATCATCGTCTACTATCATTACTTTTGTCAACAGGTTATCTCCTGAATTCTGAACGTTATATCTGATAGTAGTGTAGCCAGTTCACGTTTAACTGTCCACTAAAACCGCTTGAATCACTTCTTCTAAATTATCCACGAGGATAAAATTCATCTCCTCACGGACTTGCTCAGGGATGTCATCTAGGTCATTCTCGTTTTTGCGTGGCAGAACAACGGTGTCTACACCAAGGCGATGCGCCGCCAAGACTTTATCTTTGATTCCGCCAACCGGCAATACTTTACCACGTAAGGTAATCTCTCCGGTCATGGCGACATTGCTCCGTGTTGGTTTGCCAGTTAATAACGATGCCAAAGCAGCGGCAATAGTAACCCCCGCTGATGGACCATCCTTTGGCACAGCTCCTTCTGGAACATGAAGGTGAATATCACTGTTTTCATAAAAACTAGGATCAACACCTAATTCATCCGCTTTAGCTCGAATGTAGCTCAAAGCGAGTTTGGCACTTTCTTGCATGACTTCACCTAATTGCCCAGTATATTGAAAGCCTTTTCCGCCAGGCATTCGTGTTGCTTCAACAAACAACACATCACCACCAACAGGAGTCCAGGCTAAACCGGTTGCAATGCCGGGTAAGTTCGTCCGGTCTTCAATTTCAGCAAAGTGTCTGTGGCGCGGCTTACCAAGCAGTTCCCGAACCTTTTCTTCATCAACCACCACTTTTTCTGAATTGCCGGATGCGATGCGGGTCACAACTTTACGAGCAGCCCGCCCGATTTCACGCTCTAAGGTGCGTACCCCTGCCTCGCGGGTATAATCACGCACAATTTTTAGTAAGGCATTCTCAGTAAATTCAAGTTCATCTGGGCGCAAACCGTTTTCACGTATTTGGCGCGGCACAAGATACTGGCTAGCAATCGCCACTTTTTCCTGCTCGGTGTATCCACTAAGGTGGATAATCTCCATGCGGTCTCGTAGTGGTCCAGGAATCGGTTCTAGCTCATTGGCGGTGGTGATAAACAACACCTCGCTTAAATCAAACGCCACATCTAGATAGTGATCACGGAATTCTGAATTTTGTTCTGGATCAAGTACCTCCAACAACGCAGATGCAGGGTCTCCGCGGAAATCGCGCCCAAGTTTATCGACCTCATCCAACATGATAACTGGATTGCGTGATTCAACGCGGCGTAAGGTCTGGATAATCCGCCCTGGTAATGCGCCGATATACGTGCGGCGGAAGCCACGAATCTCACTTTCATCGCGAATACCACCTAAGCTCATACGGATGAACTTACGCCCCATCGCCCGTGCAATGGAGGCACCAAGCGATGTTTTACCAACACCGGGTGGTCCTACAAAGCACAAAATTGCACCTTCGCGTTCTCGACGGACATAATCATCAAGAGCTGTGCTTTCCAGTTCTTCCGCACGGTCAGCCCGGAGCTTACGCACCGCTAGATATTCCAGAATACGTTCTTTAATATCCTTTAGTCCGTAATGATCTTCATCCAGCACAGACTGTGCATGTTGAATATCTAGGTTGTCATTTGTACGTTTTTGCCAGGGTAAGCTGGTCAGCCAATCCAAATAAGTACGGATGACTCCATATTCCGCAGAAGCAATCGGAATTTTTGCTAGGCGGTCTAATTCACGATACGCCTCTTTTTCCGCTTCTTCTGGCATGCCAGCTGCTTGAATTTTGGCGCGAAATTCTTCAACTTCCGCGGTTTGTTCATCCCCTTCACCCAGTTCTTTTTGGATAGCCTTAAGCTGTTCACGGAGGTAATAGTCACGTTGGGTTTTTTCCATCTCAGATTGCGCTTCTGATTGGATTTTACGCCCAAGTTCCAACACCTCTAACTCTTTACTCAATGCCTCTGTCAATAAGCGCAGCTTGGCTTCTGTGCTATCGAGTTCTAGCACACGTTGCGCCTGTTCCAAATTGATACGGATATATGTAGCGATTGTATACGCCAGTTGTAAGGGATCATCCGTATTGAGCGCAGAATTGACTAACTCATTGGGAATGTTCGGCACTAATTCTGATAGGCGAGAGAACTGCTCACCGACTGTACGAACGAGTGCTTCAACCTCAAGGGTTTCTTCCACTTGTTCGGGGATAATTTCTACCCGTGCGCGTAAATAAGGCTCTGTACCAGTAAATTCTGTCAAGCGAATACGTTTCATCCCCTGTACAAGCAGGCGTATCGTGCCATCTGGCGCACGGAACAAGCGATGAATGGACGCTAACGTACCATACTGATAAACATCATCAGGACCCGGCATTTCTAGCTCTGGGTCTTTAGAGGTAAACAACCCCACTAAACGGTCGCCATTGACCACATCATCAACCAGTGTGATGCTACGTGGTTGCCCCACTGTAAGTGGAATAGCTGTTTGAGGAAATACGACTAATCCACGTAATGGCAAAACCGCAATCTCTTCTGGAAATTCTGTTGTTTCAAGTGTTTCGTCTTGGAGTTTTTCTTTCACGTTATTCCCCATTGTCTTGTTGAATGGATTTGAGTCAATCTTGCTTGGTGCATCATTAATTTTAGATAGTTTTATAGCGTACTTAACTATAGCATTGAACCGTAAAAAAAGTATTAGACATGGCATTAACAACACGCTAGAATGTAAATAGAAAAGATTGAGGAGAAAAGCATTTGAAAGCAATCTTCAAACAAGTGGCATTATTCCACGGATTAGATGATTCTCAGTTAGATCATCTCATAGAAATCAGCCACAAGCTAACGTATCATCAAGATGATATCGTTTTTGAACAAGGAAGTGCGGGAGATGCACTATATATTATTGCTGATGGACAAGTCGGTGTAAAGGTCAATGATACCGATGGCGACTCGTATGTAGCACTTTATTTGGGCAAAGGACAAGTTTTTGGTGAGATGGCACTGATTGACCAGGGTACACGTTCCGCTACCATTATTGCTGCGGAAGACCATACCGAAATTTACCGTATTTCAACACAAGATTTTATAACACTGTGTACACAACGCCCGGATATTGGGTATATTCTAATGCGAAACATCGCCCAAGATTTATCCTTTAAGCTCCGCCATCGTTCAGCAGACTAAGGAGTAAGAATTATGATTTATAAGGTCAGCTATGTTGTTAAAGATGGCGACTTTCCAGGTGGCATCCGAAATGAAACAGAAAGACCTATGGTTGGGTCTTTGGTCAAAATTGGACCGCGCACCTTTGAAATTATCGAAATTCATGAGATGATGCCGCCACGTGATGGGTTTCAATTCCTTCATGCGTTAGTTGCAGAACCCAGTGAAGCTAAATCATCCGCAGATAGTTATTTTTAGAATATAATCTCATCAAAGTCTTTACAAAGCGTAACCGGTCCATCATAGGCAGCTTGAGCTTCTGGCACTAAAGGAGCTGGATCAGTATTCCAAACTTGATAGTGGATCAGATAAAGTGATTTTGCCCGGACTTGTGTTGCTAATTGTGCTGCTTGCCGCGCTGTGCTATGCCCAGGAGGCGGACCAGCTGCCTCATGAATTAAAATATCTGCCTCATGTGCTAGCTCTAATAATGAATTGGTCGGTTCTGTATCGCAACTATACGCAAAAATTTTACCAGTGATTTTGTTAAAAATACGCAGTCCGATTGTTGGCACAAAATGCTTAACCGGATAAGACGTGATAATGAAGTCATCATTTTCCATCACTGGGGCGTTAAATCGCTCACTGACATAATGAAAAGCCGTTGGGAAGAAGTTAGGGTATTCATGCCAACCGTAACCGTTCATCATATCTTGAACACGGTTGAGACAATGATGTAATCCATAAAAACGCATAGGAGCGACCCGCCCCAACAGCCACATATGCATCATCATGTTTGGCACGCCTGCCACATGATCGGGATGAAAATGTGTGAGGATCACATCTTGTAAGTCTTCATCATTGATTCCAATATCTTTAATTTTACCAAGTGGGTTAGAGCCAGCATCAATCAAAACCGGTGTGGAATGCTCACCGATTAACAAAAAATGCGTGTAATCATGCTGTGCATCATTCACCGCCGCAGCCGACCCAAGCACAATAATTCGTGCCATAAGAACCTCAAGGATAATTTGATCAAATTATCCCTCAGTATAGCACGGGATTAGATTCCAAGTATAGAAAGCACTAAGCGTGGTGTAACGAACGACTCAATAAGCCCTGCCAAGATCAAGCCGGGAATCACAACACCAATGATAAGCTTAAGTGTCGTCCCTAACATCACAGTCCAGGCATGTCCAACTGTGCTACCTTTAGGCGGACGAGTCACAACAGCACCAACGGCTAAGGATACCGCCGCAGATAGCAAGATAACCGGGATTTCAATGATACCGTGTGTTAAAATACCTGCTACAAGCACCATTGGGTTATACCCTGCTGATAAAACAGTACCGGTAATATACCCTAACAACGCCAACGTAATCGGCGGGATTACCAAAGCCATCACACCAAAGCTGAAAATTGAAAGTAACAACGTTGCCAAAAGCACCCGGCTATTCTGCATGAAAATAAACATAAAACTCAATGAGCGTGTTTCAATCGCATAGCTGATAAATTGCTTGGCATCACGATTGGCAACTTCAACCAATTCTTCTTGAGATGGTAATTGTAAGTGCCACTGAGGCGTAAACGATACAAAAAAACCAACCATAAACGCGAAGATAAACACCCCTGTGGTCACTTTTAATGGTGTGGCAATTTGATATAAACTGTAAGGAATAGCCCGCCGATACCAATCCAGAATATTTTTTGCAGGTGTTCCAGTATCATCAACAGCCAAAATATATCGCTTGATCTTACCCAATGTACCACGTAAGTTTAGCTGACTAACGGTGCTTGCTAACAGTTCCTCACGATTAAAGATACTGTTGCCAACCCGTAAAAACAGCACCGCGACAATGAACATCCCTAAGATAATCGCCCATAATGCCCCAATGCCGAATGGCGAATCTGCATCCGGTGCCAGGAACATAATCACACTTTCTCCTTGAATGATTAACGCCATGGGGATGATGATAAAACTCGCTAGCAAATTGGCAGCGCGAGTACTGTTTGTTTGGCTGCTGACCACTACTGCCCCCGTCACCATGACCAGTGCCTGAACAGCCGTCAATAAGATGATTTGTACAATTAACATCGCTGGCGGTCGCCATGCCAATTCACTAAACAATAAGCTCCCTAAGTAAACTGTCATCCCGCCAAAGCTGGCAATCAGTGGTGGGATCATCGCCGCGAGTGTTTTACCAATATATAGTTCGGTGTTGGTTAAGGGTGTGCTTAAGAGCGGTTCTAAACTACGGCGTTCTTTTTCCCCTACAAATGTTTCTAACGCGATAACCAGAGAAATCGAGATCGGAAAAAAGCCGACGACCATCAGCAGAAAAGGAATTGTGCGCTCACCAATTAAATCCGCGCCATATCCTTCCACAAATTCTTGAAATTCAGTAGCAAGGAATTGAGCAAGAAACGGAAACAAAAATGTTAAGATAATAATCGGTGCGACAATCCGCCAATCCCGAAAACTATCCCGAACCTCACGCTGTGTGACAATCCAAGCGTTGGATAGTGTTATCCGCAAAGTTTTCCAGCGATTATCTAGTTGTGAAGCTGTATCAGTTGCCATTTGTCTCATCCTCTTTCACGACTTGTAGATACACATCTTCCAGTGTTTGTGTCACAGGTGATAACGTGACAACCTCAACGCCAAGCGTCAACAGGCGACGCAGAACTAGCGGATTAGTCACCTGGGCATCTTCAACCTGATAACGTAGCCAATTGATTCCAGCTGATTGAACCGTCACAATATCGCTGAGTTCACGCCCCAAACCATTGAGTTGCCCATTAATGCGTAACTCCATCATGGGTTGACCCACAAATTGTTGAACCAATTCATTAAACGTGCCGTTTGCGATAATCCGCCCATGCCGGATAATAGCGATGCGATCCGCAAGCAGTTGTGCTTCTGTCAGGTTGTGTGTGGTGATTAAAAATGTACGTTGTCCTTTTTGTAGTTCGATAATGGCATCCCGTACTTGCTTGGCACTAAGTGGATCCATAGCAGAGGTTGGTTCATCTAACAACAATACCGGTGGGTTATGAAGCATCGCGCGGACTAATGCAAGTTTCTGCTTCATACCTTTGGAATATTCCCCCAGGCGTTTATCTAGCGCGTCCGTTAATCCAAAACGCTCCATCAGATCAAGAGCGCGTTTTCGGCATTCCTCTGCAGAAAGATGGTATACCCGCCCAAAGAACTCCAAATACTCCATCCCTTTCATACGTTCATACAAGCCATGTTGTTCAGTTAATACACCAACATGCGCACGCACTTTTTCTGGCTCGGTCACCACATCATACCCTGCCAACCGTGCAGTACCAGATGATGGTTGAAGGATGGAAGTCATCATCCGTACAGTGGTTGTTTTCCCTGCCCCATTAGGACCAAGTAACGCCAGCACTTCGCCCTTATCAACCATCAAATTAATATGATCTACTGCTAAAAAATCACCAAAATATTTTGTCAGGTCAATACATTCAATCATAGAGGTTATCCTTGTTTTATAGATGTATTATCACACAAGTTCCTCCATCATCACCACAAAAAAAACCCGGATCAAGTGACCCGGGTTCTTATCTCTAAGCTAGCACTTATACAGCTTTGCGCCGTTTACGTTTGCCATTTTCTTCGGTATCATCTTGTGAGGATTTAGTCAACAGCTCAGATGGTGCAATTTCATCGTAGGTGCGTGGGTCGCGCTTACGAGTAGCAAGGCGAATAAGCAATAGCGTGCCAGCAACAACAAATGCAACACCCGTCACGGCCTGAGACACATTCACCCCATTTACCAGGGTCACCTCAAAGCGAATAAATTCCAGCAAGAACCGGATGGCGGAATACTGCACAACATACATCAATAAGAAATCAAACGGACGGAACATATTTCGGCGGTTGTTAAACAGCCATAACAACACACCAAACGCAATCAAGCTCCAGATGGCTTCGTACGCCCATAATGGATGTACGGTATAGAATACATCGCCTACGTTATTCGTCACAATATACTTGCTATAGTCCCCAACAATCGGCTGACCAGGTGGAATACCTTCTGATGCACGAATGACGGTTTCGGCAGTTGCCTGTGGAATATGTAATGCCCAGGGGAGATCAGTCAACTTACCAAACAGTTCTTGATTAACGTAGTTAGCAAAACGACCGATTGCCTGCCCCAATGGGATCACAACTGCGGCAATATCTAACCATGGACCAATTGATAAACCGTTTTTCCACAAGTATAAATACGCGCCTAAGCCACCACCGAGCAACGCGCCGAAGATGCTCAACCCACCAGACCAAATAGCGATCGCCCCGTTATCCAAATCAAAGAAGTTACGCAGGAACCAATTCCGGTCTGTGCGAACTTCACGCGAGACTGTAATTTTTACTGTGTCATCTGGATTCAAAGACTGAACATTGGCTTCTAAAGCTGTTAAACTGGCAACACGAATGGGTTCATCCTGACCAGGCAATTGAATAGAAACCACACGATCATCTGGTTTAAAGCCAATTTCTGCTAAACGGGAATCTTCTGGCAATGTTTCAAACAACATGGCAGGGTTTAAGGTGTTGACCAGCACATCTGTTGCGCCCGCCATATTAAAGATTTGATCCACCCGCAGCGTGACAGGATCAATCACTTCACCTTCCCGTTCAATAAATAGCTGTACTTCTGTATCTGGTGCGAGATCAAACAGATTCAGCTCTAGTGCAGTGGGAGAGCCAACAGCCACAGGCTCTTCAGCGTCCAGCAATTGGAACGCCGTCACCACATCACCTGATTGCAGCCCGACATCTGGAAAGCCCTGGGGCAACTCGGTAATGGTCATTGTATCATCCAGCGCGCTCGCTAAGGATAAATCTGGCTGATACACCTCAGAAACAGCGACATTATAGGTATATTCTTCGGTCACAAAGGTGTTGACAGTTGCCGCCGGTGGGAAGAAAACAAACCACAACCGTGCGAAGATAATACCGGGGATGATTGCCCAGGTCAGCGCACCATAAACATGCTCTGGGTCACGCTTGGTACGCTTTGCTAACCGCACCGCGACAAAAGTTGCCGCCAACAGTGCTGTAACAATAATGATGCCGTAGTATCGGATTTGCACCGATCCAATTTGAACAAACTCACTCTGGAAATCCATTAACTCTTGTCCTCTCTTTGCATAAGGGTTCGGTAGACATACCACAAACGCTGCATTCCGGTGAAGTTTGTGCCAACAGCCAACACCAGTAACCCGATCTCTAGGATTGGGATACCAAAAACATCTGGCGTTAACAGCATGCCCAGGATCACAATCACCCGCTCCAGGCGGCTAAACAAGCCGATCTTAACATCAACGCCTAAGCCTTCTGCCCGGGCACGAGTGTAGCTCACCATAAAACTTCCCAAAATAGCAGCGAGTGCCATCACCATCCAGCCGAATTCGTCCTGAACAGCAAAATAATAACTCAAAGCACCAAAAATTAAACCGTCAGCATATCGGTCTAGGCTAGAATCAAGCATTGCGCCAAATTTATCTTTACGTTGCATAGCGCGTGCCACTGCCCCATCGACCGCATCCAGTGGCAAACCAAGCAGCAAGATGATCCCACCCCATTGTAAATATCCGGCTGCTACCACAACCGACGCAATCATGACTATCAACAAGCCAAGCACAGTAATCATATCAGGATGCAAGCCCAGGCGATATAAGCGTGTACCGAGGCGTGTCATCAAACCGCTTGTAAGTTTACGAACGCGATCCGTCAATGTAGTGGGTTGTTGAGACATCATCTAAACCTTTATGGATGGATAAACTGACTCTTGTCAATATTTGGCTTTTTCTGCTAAACTCCGATTACATTATCGGGGCGTAGCGCAGCCCGGTAGCGCGCACCGTTCGGGTCGGTGAGGCCCCCGGTTCAAATCCGGGCGCCCCGACAAAAGTCCCACCATTTTGGTGGGACTTTTTGATTCCCTGTTCATTAGTATCAGCAAATTGCGATAAATTTCAATGGGAGATTACAAACCAGATGTTTTTGCCTCATTCCAAAAGGCATCTAATTCTTCTAGTGTAAATTCTGTCATCGGCTTGCCTGCCTGACGAACTCGAGTCTCAACGTGAGTAAAACGGCGATAAAATTTATGATTGGTCAGCCGGAGCGCGTTTTCCGGGTCAATCTTGAGCCAGCGCGCCCAATTGACCAGTACAAATAACAAATCCCCAAACTCCTTTGCGCGTTCGTCGTCTGTCTGTGCCTCCAAGATCTCAGTCAGTTCTTCATTGATTTTATCCCGCACGCCGTCAATCGCCTTCCAATCAAAGCCAGCACGTGCAGCACGGTCTTGTGCTTGGTACGCCCATAGCAATGCCGGCAAAGCCTTTGGAATACTGTCTAGAAGCGATTCGGGTTTTTCCACAT
Organism: Chloroflexota bacterium; assembly: GCA_003696565.1. Lineage (GTDB taxonomy): Bacteria > Chloroflexota > Anaerolineae > Aggregatilineales > Phototrophicaceae > DAOTWY01. The sequence goes on along the minus strand of RFHA01000450.1, from coordinate 14,256 downwards.
TACCGTTGACCGCCTTCTCTTGTGCTTTAATTGCCTCCCAATTGGTGACTACTTCATCGGCATCTGTCACAGAGGTGGATGCAAACACATGTGGATGTCGTCGTATCATTTTTTCATTGACATGACGCAGTACATCGGTCATATAAAATTCGCCATCATCAATTGCAATCTGAGTATGCAACACAATTTGAAGCAATAAATCACCCAATTCACGATACAGCTCATCTGTATTGCTTTCGTCAATTGCCTCCAATACCTCATAGGTTTCTTCTAGCAAATATTTACGCAAGGATTCATGCGTTTGCTTGCGATCCCACGGACAGCCTTCTGGTGCACGTAGATGAGCGATAATCTCCTGAAACTGCTCAAAGCTCGTCATCCCGCCCAATGCCGGCACATAAAGTGAAGTCATATGCCCGATATGGTCACTCCGGTCAATTTCATAAAGTGGTAGCGTTTCCACAATGGCTGAATCAGTACCAGCCGCATGAATAAGTGTGACTTCAAACTCATCAGGGTATTGATTCATGAGTGTGAGTTTCACATTGGATGCCACCGCACGGCTATATACCTGTCCAATTAATGCTGGATAATCAGGGTTAATTGGTGGATGGTGCATCGCCGCAATATCAATTCCGTCTAAAATTTGTAGCCCATCCAACGCATCCACCCCAATGAGCTTAAGCATTGGCTCAATAAAACTAATACCGTTGACAATCTCAACATCGATGCCGGTTTCTGCCGCACGAGTTAAAATCCGAGTCGTGGTGGATTCCCCCACCAACGGATCACCTGGCACAGCGTATACCACATCTTGCTCTTGTGCCGCAGTTAATAGTGTTTGAACAATTGTCTCATACACTGTTTCAAAGGATTCACTAGCTTCATACAAGTAGTCAAACGTGTGATAAACCTGCCCATTCTGCGGTAAACAAGCCACACAACCATGTTTTGACGTACGCAAGTAAACCGTTGTAGCGTTCTTTATCACACGCCACGCCTTACGAGAAAGATCATCAATATCACCGGGACCTAGCCCAACAATTACCAATTTCATCCTGCAATATCCCTAAAGAATTGAAAAATTTGCAAAAAACTAACCTCAAATCAACAAATATCCGGTATACTATATAGTCATAGTTCATAGGATAAAAACGAATGCCAATTCAAACCATTTGGGCAGACGATAGCCAAAAACTCATCTGGTGTAAATTTGACGGTTCTTGGGATTGGGAAGATTTCCACAGTGCAACCAAAGTTGTGCAGTCTATGGTAAAATCTGTTCCTCACACCGTCAATATTATGGCTTTTGCCATCACCAAAACACGCTTGCCAGGTCCAATTCCGTTCAATGAAATTGAAGCCAATGTCTTGGACTACCCGCGCAATGTGGGCATTGTCATTATGATAACAGATAATGTGCTAATCCGGCGCATGTTTAATTTAGCCCGCAAGTTTTACGCGGTGGATGAGGTGTTTCACCTCGTCAATACCATGAAAGCGGCTGAGGCACTGCTTTCTGAATGGAGAACATATGATGACCGCAAACAATCGCTTATAGCAGATATGGGGCGTAACATCCAAGTTATCACTCATGCTGCAATCGAGAAGCTCCGCGCCGAAGATTGGTTATATGACGGCTCACTCCGTGGCGCACAATTAAAATCCGCTAATCTACAAGAAGCTAACCTGTTTTTAGCCAACCTGAGTGGTGCTTATATGCACTTTGCTAACTTGCGGAGTGCGAACTTGTTCCGCGCAGAACTGGTAGAGACTGATCTTTCCGCTGCAAATTTAAGTGGGGCTTCATGTGTTGGGGCAAATTTTGAACGGGCTAACCTGCAAAAAGCACGCTTACAATACGCTGATCTTTGTGGCGCAAACCTGGAAAAAGCCAATTTACTGGATGCACAAATTGACGGCACAATGTTTGATGAGTTTACCATCTTGCCAGATGGCACAGGCTGGACATCCCAAACCAATATGTCGCAGTTCACGCGCCCCAAACCCGAATTAGATTTATTGCCATCAAATGCAGATGATGAAACCGAGCCATTACCTGTTGCCACCAAGTTACCAGTACCTGTAGTAAAGCCTAATACCGAACAAAACCAAGACACGCTATCAAAACCTGACAAGCAACAATCTACAGCCACGCTCACAGCAGGATCAACTCAGGCGGAATCAGCAATCAGCCCCAAATCAGTAGAGGCATCATCGGCTTCTACTACAACAAATACAGAGCCAATTAAGCCCATAACCAACAAAATCATCCCTTTACCTAAGCCAGATGATGACACGGATGAAAAAACCGGTACACAAGACAATAAATAAAAAAACAGGCAAAGTATGATTGCCTGTTTTTTTCGTGTTTAACGCTTGGTGTAGGTCGGTGCCTTACGCGCACGCTTGAGACCTGGTTTCTTACGTTCCTTAATACGTGCATCACGGGTCAGGTATTTTCCAGCCTTCAAACGTGGACGTAAATCAGGATCAATTTTAAGCAGCGCACGTGCCACCCCCAGCTTGATCGCATCACGTTGACCGGAGATGCCACCACCGCTTACATGGACAGTGATATCGTAGTTATTTTCCTGCCCAATCGTGCTAAGCGGTTCCAACAGGATGTCAACATCACCAATGCGGGGCAAATATTCACGCCCGTCTTTATCGTTGATTAACAACTTACCGGTACCACCGGGGAACAACCGCACCCGTGCAGAAGCCCGCTTGCGCCGTCCAATACCTTCATAATATTGTGCAGACATCTAAGCAGCCTCCTTAAAGTTCCAATGCTCGCGGTTTTTGGGCGGCATGCGGATGCTCGCCACCGGCATAAATCTTAAGTTTGCGCAGCATCTGACGACCTAGGGCTGTTTTGGGTAACATCCCCTTAACTGCCAGCTTCAGGGCGCGATCTGGATGTTTTGCCATCATTTCCCGTAAAGTTATGGATTTGATGCCACCGGTATAACCAGAATGACGATAATAAACTTTATCGTCTAGGCGATTGCCCGTGACAACCATCTTTTCCACATTGATGACAACCACATAATCCCCTGTATCCAGGTTGGGTGTATAAATGGGTTTGTTTTTGCCGGAGAGATAAGGTGTAATCTTAGAGGCTAACCGCCCTAATGTCATCCCTTCGGCATCCACAACCCACCAGCGACGTTCAATATCGCTTGGTTTGGTTACGAATGTCTTTTGTCTCATATATCCTATGTCCTTCCAGCGGGCAAATGCTCCGCCTTCAACTAACAAATTAATCTCCGATTTGTGCCGGTTAACCGGTTTTGCGGAGAGGTTATTCATTGTCATCAGAATAACGCACTTTTTCAAGGACTAATCCTTGAGGTGGTGCAATAAATTGATTACGGGCGAGATCAGCAGACTGAAAAATCATCATAAATTGGCTGAAATCTAACGCTCCCCGCCCAACTTCAACTTGGATACCAACCATGCGCCTGACCATATGATGCAAAAAAGCCGTCGCCTCTACCGTATAACGGTAAATTTGAATTTGCTCCTGTTGTTCATACCGCCATGAGGAAGCAAAAACCTGTCTTATGGTGTTGCTTCCTTGGGGGGGATTACCAAACGCCGCAAAATCATGTTGCCCAACAAAGGCAGCGGCAGTCTGTTGCATCACGTTGTGATTCAATGGTTGGTGAACGTACCATGCCCGCTTATGCCATAATGGGTGGCGTTGGGGGGCATGGATTACAGTATAACAATATCGTCTAGAAACAGCATCATAACGGGGATGAAACCCGTCTTGTCGTTGAATATCTTGTAAGGCAATGTCATCTGGCAGAACAGCGTTTAACGCACGTAACAAGACAGCTGGATCATGCCGCCATTCAACATCAAAGGTGATAACTTGCCCAACAGCATGAACGCCTGTATCGGTGCGTCCGGCTGCTAAAAGGGTGACATCTTGCTTAGTAATTTTACATATAGCGCATTCAACCGCCCATTGGACGGTTGGTATTCCCTCTGCTTGACGTTGAAAGCCCTGATAGGCACTGCCATCATAAGCCAAAGTCGCGCGGAAACGCAAAATTAAGCACCTTCAGTGTCGCCTTCTACCAGTTCTAAAAGCACCATTTCCGCATTATCGCCCTTACGTGGACCAAGCTTATAAATCCGAGTATAACCGCCAGGACGATTTTCGTAACGCGGCGCGATATCGTCAAACAGTTTTTTGACCAAATCACGGTCATTATTTAAGCGGCTAGCAGCAACACGCATTGCGTGTACCTTGATAGCGTCGTTATCAAGCTCTTGTGATTTTACAATGCCACGCTTGGCAACAGTAATGATCTTTTCCACATGCCCACGCACATAATCCGCTTTGGCGCGGGTGGTTTTAATCCGTCCCTTCAGGAGCAATTCGCGAGCAAGGTTTAAGCGTAGTGCTTTACGATGCCCCGTGTTACGTCCAAGTTTTTTGCCCTTTACACGATGGCGCATTTTATCATCCTCCAGTTTACCTTAGAAGAGTGCAGCGTTGTTGGCTGCGCCCTCTTTCATGTTGACTGCTAGTTACTCAGCATCCTCATCTTTAAGGTAGCCTTTTTCCCGCAGCTTCTCAACAAGTTCATCCAATGATTTTTCACCAAAGTTGCGGATCGCCAGCATCGCATCCGGTCCGCGATCCAACATATCCAGCACATCACCCACAGTGGTGATCCCCGTCCGCTTGAGAGAGTTAAACACCCGAACGCTGAGGTCAAGCTCCTCAATCATTTTGTTATGGAAGCGGTTCTTCTCTTTCTCAATCTTGACCTGGGCATCCACCCCGATGACATCAACCGGTGGCAGGATCGCATCAAAATTCTCTTCTGGATTGATACCACCGATCACGCTCAGATGACGAATCATGATATGGCTCGCCTGAGAAAGTGCATCCTCTGGGCGAATAGTGCCATCGGTCCAAACTTCTAGCACCAGCTTATCATAGTTAGTACGCTGCCCAACCCGTGCCCGATCCACACGATAATTGACACGACGCACAGGGCTAAAAATCGCATCAATGGGTAATTCCCCAATGGGTAACCGTCCACGTTCTTCTGCTGGGCTATACCCCCGCCCCATTCGCACTTCAAACTCCATCTCAATATGAGCGTCAGGCGAATCAACCGTGAACAAATACAAGTCGGTGTTTTCAATCTGCACTTCCGGCGGGTAGTTAATATCTGCCGCCGTGACAGTGCCCTCGCCGCGGTGTTCTAGGCGCAACCGTGCGGATTCAACATCATGAAGTTTTAAGCGCAGTTGCTTGACTTGCAAAATCAACTGTGTCATGTCTTCCCGGACATGCGGGATAGCAGAAAATTCATGATGCACATCCGACACACGAATACTAGTCACCGCTGCCCCAGGCAGGGATGACAACAAAATTCGCCGTAGGGAATTGCCCAATGTCTGCCCATAACCACTTTCCAGTGGGCTGATGATGAACCGCCCGTAGTTGCGGGTAATGGCATCTTTTTCAACCTTATGGGGCAGAACCATATTATTCTGAGCGACCAAACCAATACCCTCCTGCTGATTAAACACGACGCTTTTTAGGTGGGCGTACACCATTGTGTGGGATGGGGGTCTTATCTGTAATAGAGCGAACCTTTAGCCCGCTAGATTGAATAGAACGGATCGCTGCTTCACGCCCGGGACCCGGTCCTTTTACAAATACATCCACTTCTTTCATCCCATGTTGTTGTGCTGCTTCAGATGCAGACTGAGCAGCCAGACGGGCAGCATAAGGCGTGCTTTTACGGCTGCCTTTAAAGCCAGATGTCCCCGCGCTTGACCAGGAAATCACATTACCAGACTGATCTGTCATCGAGACAATGGTGTTGTTAAAGGTGGCATAAATATGCGCTTGCCCGTATGGAATATTCTTTAAGACTTTTTTGGCGGAACGACGACCGCCCTTTTTACCTTTTGCCATGCACTCACTCCAACGCTTTACACTAAGACGCACCCGGGTGGGTGCTTCAAATACGAGACGCTTACAAGCCAGTGATACAGGTTATTTCTTACCTGCACCACGCCGACGACCACGCCCTGGCACGGTTTTCTTTGGACCACGCTTGGTGCGGGCGTTGGTACGTGTCCGTTGACCGCGCACCGGTAAACTCCGGCGATGCCGCAGCCCACGGTAACACCCGATTTCCTGCAACCGTTTGATATTTAAGTTCACCTGACGACGTAAATCACCTTCTGTTGTCATCCCAGAAATTTCATCACGCAAGATTTGAATCTGATCTTCGGTCAAATCTTGCACACGGATGTCTGGGTTGATGCCGGTTTTTTCCAGCAATTTTTTACTGGTTGGACGACCTATCCCGTAAATATACGTGAGTGCAATTTCCACACGTTTATTACGCGGCAGGTCTACACCTTCTATACGAGCCATAGACTGCTACTCTCCTATCCCTGCCGTTGCTTATGCTTCGGATTTTGACAAATAATCATCACCCGTCCATGACGCTTAATGACGCGGCATTTGGGGCAACGTTTTTTAATAGAGGTTGAAACCTTCATGATTATTATCCCCGGAAACTCTGTTTTACGCTTAACAAAGAAGTTGTATCATATCAAAATTTGATATGCTTGTCTACGGTAGTGTTAAAATGACCGGCTCTGCTTCTGTTACAACAATAGTGTGTTCCCAATGGGCACATAAAGAACCATCACGTGAAACAACCGTCCATTTGTCATCTAACTCTTTTGTCTCTGCCCGCCCAGCGATGACCATCGGCTCAATCGCTAAGGTCATCCCTGGTTGTAGAACCGCATTAGCCCGTTCCCAACGAGGATCACGCTTGCGGGGCCACCAATTTGGGACTTGTGGTTCTTCGTGCATCTTACGCCCAACACCATGCCCGGTATATTCTCGTGCCACACTATAACCATGTTTCACAGCATAATTTTGGGTTGCCCGGGCGATGTCACTCACACGATTGCCCGCTACCGCCGCCGCAATCGCAGCATAAAGTGCTTGGTATGTTACATCAATCAACCGTTGAACGGCTGGCGCGACCTCCCCTACTGCCCAAGTCCGCGCTGCATCTCCAACAAACCCTTGATAATAGCATCCGGTATCTAGGCTGATAATATCGCCTTCCTTAAGAACACGATCTTTCCGTGGGATACCATGCACCAGCTCCTCATTGATACTCGCGGTTATTGTCGCTGGAAAATCCGGCGCGCCATGCTTAGGATAGCCCAAAAAAGCCGGTGTTGCGCCGTGATCTCGGATCACTTGCTCAGCGATCTGATCCAACTCCCAAGTTGTAATACCGGGGCGGATTGCTTTACGCATTTCTTCATGAGCAATCGCCACAATCCGCCCAGCTTCTCGCATAATTGCGATTTCTTCCGGTGTTTTGATGTTCACTTGACTTTCTCAATCACCTGTTGAACCGCCTGACTTACCACATCAATCGGTTGATCTGCTGGAATACTATACAAAACATCCTGTTGCCGGAAATAATCAACCAGTGGCATGGTTTCTGCCAGATAGGTATCAATCCGTTTGACAACCGAAAACGCCTCATCATCACGACGGCGTTCTAATATTTCACCTGTAGCTTTCAGCTTTGCTTCCAGGCGTGGCGGATAAGTATGTTCTGGATGTTCGATAAACTCCCAGGTCAAGCCCTCATTATTGGTGTAGATATTATATGTTTCACCGGTTTTAGTCGATTTCACACGCCCAAAAGCCCGTTTGAAAGCGGTGTATGGGTCTAGATCAAGCAATAAGACCGCCGCTAACTTCTCACCACGTTGTGCTAAGTAGTCTTTTAGCCAAGAAGCCTGTGCCACATTACGCGGGTAACCATCCAAAATAACCCCCTGTTGGGCATCTGGCTGTTCCAAGCGATCTTTTAAGACCTCGTTAGTTACGTCATCTGGCACTAACTGACCAGCATTCATAATATTTTGAACACGTTGTGCCAGTTCATCTTGACGATTTTTCATCGCACGGAATAGATCACCTGTAGAGACGTGTGGAATGTTAAACGTCTTCTGGATAAAAGCGGCTTGTGTACCCTTGCCCGCACCCTGTACACCCATAATAATGAGATAAAGCCCCATGATTTCTCCGTAACTCTAGTTCAAATATTTATACACTTAGGGAATACAGTGTTCTGCATCCCCTAGCGCATAAATCCTTCGTAATTACGCATCACCAACTGGGCTTCCAGTTGACGCATAAAGTCAATCACCACACCAACCACGATAATCAGGCTAGCACCTGGTAGTACGGTTGCTGCATTAACACCCGCACTCACACTTTCTCCAGGGAAGAGAACCGAATTAAATGCATCGACCAAACCCGGTACAACCGCAACAATCCCTAAGAAAACCGCCCCAACCAGGGTTACACGACGTGTCACCTGGACGATATACTCTTGTGTCCGTTTACCAGGGCGAATACCCGGAATAAACCCACCATTGCGCTGTAGATTTTCCGCTAAGTTTTGATTGCCAATCATCACTTCAGAATAGAAGAATGTAAAAACAACCGTCAGCACAAAGAATGAAGTCCAATATAGACCACCCTGTTGATTACCAAACGTCGCCGTGATGCTTTCCTTAACAGACCCATCCGGGAAGAATGAAACTAACACAGCAGGAAAAGTAATCACCGCTTGGGAGAAAATCAATGGGATCATGCCAACCGGATTCACACGGATGGGAATATAGGAACTAGCCCCGCCATATTGCTTACGACCACGAACGCGCTTACCGTATTGAACAGGAATTCGACGGACTCCTTCTTGAATATAGATCATAACAGCAACACTGGCTAAAACGATCACAATAAAGAAGCCAACATCAAAAGCAGGACGTAAGGATTGTGTCACCAAGCTCCCAAAGTTAAAGGGGGCGCGTGCCACAATACCTGCAAAGATGATAATCGAAATCCCGTTACCAATACCTTGCTCAGTGATGAGTTCACCAAGCCAAACAGCAAACATCGTTCCAGCAGTCATTGTGGCTAGCACGGAGATAGTCAACAGAAAATCAGTACCAAATCCAGGGATAATCTGCGTAGATACCGCGGTACCCGCTTCTCCAGGAGTACCCACCAACAGCGTATTGAAAATCTGAATTTGCCCAAATGCCTGAATAGCTGCCATCGGGATAGTCACATAATAGGTATAACGTTGAATTTTTTCTTGACCACCCGGTTCGCGCTGAATTGCCTGTAACTGTGGTACGATTGGTACCAACAACTGGAAGATAATCGAAGCCGTGATATAAGGATAGACACCATTTGCCAGAATACTAAAATTGGCAACAGCCCCGCCAGAAAGCAGGTTCAACACCTCGATCAAACCAGACCCAGCTGTGTTCGGGTCCAATAAGCGTTCTAATGCGGCTGGGTCAACCCCAACGACAGGCACATGGGCGACGAACTGATAAATTACCAGGATCAAGCCGGTAATCAACAGCTTATTACGAACATCTGGCAAACGCCAGGCATTCCGTAGAGCCTCAATCATATCTGTTTCCTCTAATGCTATCGAAAATTTTAGACCAGGTGATGATGACCTGGTCTGCCTTTTTATAGCTTGGCAAGGTCTTCTTTACGAAGTTTCTTGACCGTTGCCAATGCCCCTGTCAACTTCAGTTCGATCTTCTCAGTGGTTCCCCCTGCCTGAGCGATCTTTTCTGAGGCACTCTTGGTAAAGCGATGGGCATGCACAGTAAGCTTTTTACTGAGATCGCCACGCCCCAGCACGGCTACTGGTTGTTCTGCATCGCGGATCAAACCACGTTCTGCCATGCTTTGTGGATCAGCGGTTTCACCGGCTTCAAAACGTGCCTCCAACATATCCACATTGACCTCTTGATACTCAATGCGGAAGATATTGGTAAAACCACGTTTGAACGGCAACCGACGAACCAATGGGAGCTGACCACCTTCAAAGTAAGCCCCTTTGCCTCCACCGCTCCGTGCGCCTTGTCCTTTGGTACCCCGCCCGGCGGTTTTACCTTTACCGGCAGAAATACCACGACCGACGCGGGTTTTCTTCTTTTTTGCACCTGGATCAGGGCGTAAATCTTGTAGTTTCATGCATCACCACCTATTGGTCAACTTCTTCGACGTGCAGCAAATGGATGACCTTATTAATCATCCCACGAATCTGCGGTGTTTCAACATGAACACGGCTGGCGTTCAACTTATTCAAGCCGAGTGCCTGCACTGTCCGGCGTTGATCCTGGGTATAACCAATTGGGCTTTTCACCAATGTTACGCGGACTTGACGATAATTACTCATTATCCGCCTCCTTTTCAAGGATAATGCCGTCTTGTTTTTGACGACGTTCCCAGAAGGGGGTCACACGTTCCACGGGTAGCCCACGCATCGCAGCCAATTCTTCTGGGCTGCGCAAGGCTTCTAACGCTTTAATGGTTGCCATCGCCACGTTTAGCAAATTCGGGCTGCCCTGGCTTTTAGTCAGGATATCGTGAACACCCACAACTTCTAAAACGGCACGCACACTCCCCCCTGCGATCACCCCTGTACCAGGAGAAGCAGGCTTGAGTAACACCTTAGCACCACCGTAACGTGCTGTTACTTCATAGGGGATTGTAGACCCAGAAAGTGCCACTTTTTTCATATTACGGCGGGCACGCTCTGAGGCTTTACGGATGCTATCCGGCACACCACGTGCCTTGCCAACACCAACCCCAACACGTCCTTTATTATCCCCAACAATCACCACAGTACGGAAGGCAAAGCGGCGACCACCTTTAATCACTTTTGCCACGCGCTTAATATCAACTACACGCTCATCTAATTCTTCACGCTCTTCATCCCGGCGGGATTCGCGTCTTTTATCTGCCATCGCGCACCTTTCCTTAGAAATCTAAGCCCGCTTCACGGGCACCGTCCGCCAGAGCTTTGACGCGACCATGATACTTATACCCACCGCGATCAAAGACAACGGATGTAATACCGACAGTCTTCGCCCGTTCAGCCACAATTTTACCAACAACGCGCGCCGCTTCTACCTTGTTTTTGCCTTCGATCTGCTTGGCGATGTCAGCCTCTAAGGTAGAAGCAGAGACAAGTGTCTTGCCAGCGATGTCGTCAATGACCTGGGCTGTGATATTACTCAGGCTACGGAAAACATTAAGACGCGGGCGTTGTGCCGTACCCTGAATTTTACCACGTACACGTTTGTGCCGCCGCTGACGACCCAAAACTTTTTCTTTGCTCTTTATATCACCCATTCTAACCTCTACTTAGAAGTCTTACCCGCTTTACGACGGATAATTTCATCACTGTAGCGAATACCTTTGCCCTTATAAGGTTCCGGCGGACGCAATTCGCGGATGTTCGCGGCGATTTGCCCAACAACCTGCTTATCGATGCCATCAATGTAAACCACACGACCACGGCTATCTTTGGGCACGTCAAAGCTGGTATTATCATCCGGTGGGTTGACCACAATCTCATGAGAATACCCCAGTTTCATCACTAGGTCTTTCCCACGGAGATCTGCCTGATACCCAACCCCTTCAATCAACAAGGTACGGCGAAATCCTTCTGAAACGCCGGTCACCATGTTCGCCAACAACGCACGGGTTAACCCATGCAGGGCACGATGCTGGCGTGCATCTGATGGGCGTGTCACTAACAACTGCCCATCTTCCAACTTAACGGAAATATCGGGATGGACCGAGTGGGACAACTGCCCCTTAGGACCCTTAACCGTAATTTCCTGACCGTCAATTTTGACCTCCACCTTAGCGGGGATCACAATTGGTTTTTTACCAATACGGGACATTTGCTCTTCTCCTCTTTACCAGACGTAGCAGAGCACTTCGCCACCGACACGTTCACGACGCGCTTGTTGCGCCGTCATCACCCCCTTAGGAGTGGTCATAATGGCGATACCCGTGCCACTCAGCACACGCGGCAGTTCCCGACGACCACGATACACGCGGCGACCAGGTTTGCTGATGCGCGTCAGGTTCGTAATGACCGGGCGGCGTGAACGGCGTGCGCCGTAATACTTCAGCTTAATGTGGATCATTGGCACAGGCTTTTCATCACCCAGCGTATAATCCTCAATAAAGCCCTCTTCTTTCAAAATCCGCGCAATCTCTGCCTTGATCTTGGAACGGGGAACATCTACGGTTTGTTTACCCGCCATTAAGGCATTACGGATGCGCGTCAACATATCTGCAATCGGATCGCTTGTCATGATTCGACGCTACTCCTACCAGCTTGATTTTACGACGCCGGGGACTTCGCCCTTCAGCGCCAACTCACGGAAGCAAATACGGCACAAGCCAAAGCGACGGATGTAACCACGCGGACGACCACACTTTTTGCAACGATTCCGCACACGCACTTCATATTTACGCTTTTTCTCGCGTTCAATCATGCTTTTCTTAGCCATTGGACATCTCCGTCGTCTTAATTTTCACGGAAGGGCATACCGAGCAGTTTTAACAACCGGCGACCCTCTTCATCAGTATTGGCGGTGGTGACGATTGTAATTTCCATGCCACGCACTTTATCAACCTTGTCAAAGTCGATTTCCGGGAAGACAAGTTGCTCACGCAGACCAACGGTGTAATTCCCCCGCCCATCTAGTTTAGCTGGCACACCACGAAAATCACGGATACGTGGCAGTGCAATGTTGATCAACCGATCCAACAAAGCCCACATCCGGTCACCACGCAGCGTTACCTTTGTCCCAATTGCACGCCCTTCACGCAGTTTAAACCCTGCAATGCTCTTACGCGCTCTGGTAATAATCGGTTGCTGCCCGGTGATAATCCGCAAGTCTTCCACTGCGCCATCCAATGACTTGGGGTTATCGACTGCCTCACCTACACCGATGTTCACTACAACTTTTGAAATAGTGGGCACCTGCATGACGTTACGATAGTTAAATTCTTGCATCAATGCGGGCACCACTTCTTCCCGGTAGCGGATTTTCATTTGATTTGTCATAAGTCATTCGCTCCGGTTAGTCAATTGCCTTGCCACTTTTCTTAGAGTAGCGCACCTTGCGTCCGTTTTCATAGCGGAAACCAACACGGGTACGCTGATTGGTGTGTGGGCAAACCAGCATCACGTTAGAAAGATGGATCGGTGCTTCAAATTCAACGATCTGCGCTGGGATTTGCTGGTTGCCGACCTGTTTGGCTTTTTCATGCCGTTTCATAATGTTGATACCGCTTACCACCACTCGGTTTTGCTTGGGCAGCACTTCGATCACCTCGCCGCGCTCACCAATTTCTTTACCGGCAATGACTTCAACGGTATCACCCTTCTTGATTCGCTGCATGTCTCAATATCCTCCTGAACTCACAGCGTTTCCGGGGCGAGCGACACAATCTTCATAAAGCCCTTGTCACGCAGTTCACGTGCTACAGGACCGAAGACGCGCGTCCCCTTCGGATTGGTCAGGTCATCCGCCAGGATTACCGCTGCGTTGTCATCAAATTTGATATAAGACCCATCATTCCGGCGATATTCTTTTGCTGTACGGACGATCACCGCCCGCACGATCTGGCTCTTTTTGACATTGCCCTGGGTGGAAGCGGACTTGACAGTTGCCACCACAATATCGCCGACCCGACCATATTTTTTCTTGGAGCCGCCCAACACACGGATCACCAGGATTTCCTGTGCGCCGCTGTTATCAGCCACCTTCAAGCGGGATTCAGTTTGGATCATGGCTAACTTTCCTCCTCACCAATCCGCGCGACTTCTGATTCGTCAACACCGGTTGGCAACTCAATCACTTCTTCCACAACCCAACGTTTTCTTTTGCTTAGCGGGCGGCTTTCTACAATACGCACCAACGCCCCAACCGGAACGGTATTGGTTTCGTCATGAGCCAGCACTTTTTTGCTGGTGGTCACAACTTTTTTATACAGACGGTGCATTTTACGATTTTCGATCAAAACGGAGACTGTTTTGTCCATTTTGTCGCTAACCACGCGCCCCACCAAGCGACGACGATTATTCGCCATTTTGACCATCCTCTCCTGCCAGTTCCGCTGCCAGTTGACGTTCTCGTTGAACCGTCATCAGCCGCGCCAGATCACGCTTGGCAAACTTAATTAAATTGGTATTTTCCAGTTGACTGGCAGCCTTTTGAAAGCGCAGATGGAAAAGTTCTTCACGCTTATCTAAGATGGCATCTGCCAGTTCATCGTCCGACATTGCTCGAATTGTACGAATATCTAACCGTGCCATTAGC
>RFHA01000449.1 GCA_003696565.1 Chloroflexota bacterium | reverse complement strand
TTGACGCGGCCGCTGTACTGAGGCGGATTGCCGAGCACATCCTCTGTAGGTACAGATTCGTTGCGGGGGATATAGGTAAGCTCGCCGGGATTAATAACAGTCCCGTGATTAGAACTCACCAAATCAACCCAATCAGCGTCAGTATTGCCTCTGTTTTCCCACCGTGAAACTACTGTGTCGAGTGTGCCTATTTCCACGTAATCTATAACGCCGTCCATCGAAGGCATAGAAGGATCGTTAAAAGCGCCTATCTTTACTGTGTAGTTGTTTGCATACATGTCGCCAGTGGTTGCCGCTGTATATTGCACACCGTTTATAGCCATTACAATATTAGCCCCGTCATACGTTACCTCGGCCTCATAAATCTTCCCTATTTCTCCGATGGGGCCTAATACTTGTATCCAAATTCCGCCTATGTTAGCCTGAAATGCTAACTTATAATCAGACTTCATCAACAAAGAATAAGCATTTTCCGTTTGGTAATCGCTTCTTTTTGTAATTATTGCATAATTCCCAAGCGAATGGAAAATAAACCTCGCTTTCAACCTGAACGATTGCGTAAATGTAAGGGACGGATCGTCTTGTACCTCTACCCAAGCCTTATTTGTAGGAGTAATCAGCATCGCCTGCCGGTAGCCGACCTCGTTCTGCCACGACCCGATCGTGTTATCGGTCGCGTGGAACGTCGATTCGGTAATGTTGTACATCGTGCCGTGATTGCCATTGCCGCTGCTATCGTAGGCGGTGATGCCTGCTCCCTCGTCGCATTTGTAAAACAGTTGTAATGAATTGGCTACATATAACTTGAAATACAGCAGCTTAAACGGCGCAGCAAACGAATTGGATGTATAATTCCCTATATCTGCATACGTAGCGCCTATTGGAGTATCGGATGATGCAGACAAAGTGTCGCTTATTCCAGTTGTTAAATTATCTATCGTTACACTATAACTTGTACCCGTACGATTAAAATTCACTCTGATGTGGTCGCCATCCGCTGCAAAATTTAATGCAGTGGACGATTTTGTATATGTATTAGTGTATCCACTATCCGGCTCAATGAATAATTCAAATGCGCCAGCACCATATGCACTATTTTTACTGTTTATAAATAACGATATACGTCCGCCAGGATTCCAATCAGAAACAAACAGCGTACCTCGAATGCCATTGTCATAATGAATAAATTCAGATTCAATTGTAAAATCTTCACCGTTGGTCGGTAGGAATGGTGAAGGAGTACGAATGTAATCATCCACTCCATCAAACTGATAACATCGCCCCGGCTGCACCGGCCTATCACTCGTACCGACGCTGTCCACGAACTGCGTGGCAGTGCGGGTGTCCAGATAGCTGACCAGTCCCTGCGTCGGCAGGGTCAGAAGCGATGCTCGCGGACGAGCTAAAGCGCGCATTGCAAGAGGACAC
>RFHA01000448.1 GCA_003696565.1 Chloroflexota bacterium | reverse complement strand
TCCGAATATTGGCTGGGTACACAAACCTACCTTGTCATCCCCATCGTCTTTCATGTCATTACCAAAAGCGATGGCACAGGCAGCCTGTCCGACCAAACCATCCAGGACCAAATAAACGTACTAAACCGCGATTTTGCCGGAATGGATGCCGGTATTGGCGGTGCTGATGTCCGCATTCAATTCAAATTGGAAGCCATCACCCGTACCACCAACGATGATTGGTTCAACGACACCAGCGAATTTGCCTACAAAAGCGCCCTGGCCTGGGATCCCAATAAATATCTGAATGTTTACTCAAATGCAGCTCCAAGTGCTTTGGGATATGCTTACTTCCCGCAGAGTGCAGCCGGTACATTTTATGATGGCGTAGTTTTGCGTTACCTCACTGTAGGCGGGCGCAATCAAGGATACTACCCATACGATCAAGGGCGTACACTCGTTCATGAACTGGGACATTATTTTGGGTTGCTCCACACATTTCAAGGGGGATGCTCAGGGGGGTATACCGGCGGAGACTTAATCGCTGATACCAACAGCGAAGCGGCTGCACATTTCTCTTGCAGTGTTCCTACCTACAGCTGTAATAACCCGGAGGAACCGGATCCGTTAGACAATTTTATGAATTACACCGATGATGCCTGTATGACCCAGTTCACACAGGAGCAGGCAAATCGAATGGTTTGCAGCATTCTCAATTACCGGCCTCAGTTATACACCCGCATTGACTTGTTTGCGCTGACTGAACACGCCTATTTACCTGCCGTTAGTCGCTAAGTAAGCGTTTGTGCATAAAATACCTGCATGACGCTTCGTGCGATAGGATTAGCAGCAGAGGGGCAGGGAGACGGGTGACATTCTCTAATCCCCCATTGCTTTGCTTACTAATCCTTTTATCAACAATCTTCATTTTCGGAGGAGCCTTTAGTTTCCGCTAAGTCGGAATTGACAAAAAGCCTTGAGCAATCACTCAAAGCATGGAACATTAAAAAATCGGTTGAAAAACCGTGTTAAATTGATG
>RFHA01000447.1 GCA_003696565.1 Chloroflexota bacterium | reverse complement strand
TTTATCAAAACGGGTGAACTAGCTGATGCACTAGATGCCCTCAACAGTCATTTGACACAATCACCACAAGACGCTGATGCGCGGCGGATGCGGGCAGCGGTATGTTTGCGCTTGGGGCAATTTCAGCAAGCTCTGGATGATCTTAATCAGTTGAATACACCACAAGACCGCCTCATGTGTTCGACGGTTTATGAACGGATGGGGGAATTAGAGCAGGCATTAAATGTGTTGGCAGATGATGCAGAAGATCGATTAATTGAACGGCGATTATATTTGTTACAACAATTGGGGCGGGTTGCCGCTGCCCGTGTTATTTCAGATGACCAACCTCGTACATGGCGGTGGTGTCAGTGGTCTGGGGATTTAGCTGTGGCGGCTGAGGATTATCCGGCGGCAGTTATGCATTATACCCAGGCGTTGAACACGCTCCCGCCCCAAAGCTCACAGGCATTACAAGGGATTGCAGCGCGGTTGTTGTTGGCGCGTGGGGCGGCTTATTTGGTGATGCAACGGTGGGACGATGCTGAAGCTGATTATGTGGCAGCAGAGCAGATCATCCCTGACGACCCGATCATTGTGTTTAATCGCGGTGTGATCCGTTATCATCGTGGAGAACGCCAGGGCGGGCTGGCACAGTGTTATCAGGCGATTGAAGCCGCACCAGCGGCGATGCGCCCAGCGATGCAAGCCGCCCTACCGGAATAAGCTAAGACCATGCGCTGATCTCGACATTGGCTCCAGTCATTGCTTCATTGGTGGCGAGGAACACCATCAAATTGCCGATCTGTTCCGGCTTTACCCAGTTATCAAAGTTGGCGTTGGGCATGGCTTCACGGTTGGGCGGGGTATCTACAATACTCGGTGAAACGCCATTCACACGAATGCCATGCGTTTTGAGTTCAGCTGCCATGCTTTCCATAATACGCATAGCGGCGGCTTTGCTGGCAGAATATGCGGCGTGGTTTTGGGTACCTTTTTGGGCGGCGCGTGCCAATACGATGCTGATGCTCCCACGCACACCCGCTTCAACCATATACCTGGCGACTGCGCCACAAACCAGATACATCATCCGCGCGTTTAAGTTAATCATTTTGTCGAACACAGCTAAATTGCCTGCATGAACTGGGTCTCCGGCAGCGTATCCGCCAACAGTGTGAACCAAGGCATCAATTTTCCCAAAGTGTGTTGCGATGTCTTGAACAACGGTCTGAACGGCGTTTGCTTCACCTAGGTTAGCTGGAAAGCCCTTAAAGCGTGAGGTATCCCCACCGAGATCACTATTAATGACACGGGCGATTTTATCCGCATCAAGATCAACTAAGGCAACATTTGCCCCAGCGGCAGCGAATGCTTGCACCACCCCCATGCCAACATTCCCTGTTGCACCGGTTACCATTACAGTTTTACCATTCATCAAAAAACCCCTTTATTTGTTGATATAGTTACTTGCCCAGGCATTGCCATGGTCTATCATTTAATTTACCCTGATGTGAGGATTTGATCAATTTCAGTTGTTTTTAGAGCATCTACTCTCTACGATCAACGTGTAGTTGGCGTAAAATAGGAACAGTTCGTGTTATCAGCATAAGTGAAGCCTGTATGATCCCAACTCGACTTGAAATAAAAAACTTCTTGCCTTATCGTACGCCAGACCCCATTCGGTTTGATGGTGTGCATCTTGCCTGTTTGACCGGAGCAAATGGCGCGGGTAAATCATCGTTATTGGATGCGATCACCTGGGCGTTGTGGGGCAAGGCACGTACCACCCGCGATGATGACCTCATCCACTTGGGGCAAGATGAGATGTTTGTCCAGTTGGATTTTGAGCAAGAAGGGGTGCATTATCGCGTATTGCGGCGGCGCACAGCAGGCAAACGCGGAAGATCACAGCTTGATTTATTCGTCCTACAAGACCAAGATATGCCCAATCTCATTACAGAGCCTTCGATTTCCCTGACGCAAAAGAAAATCAATACGATTTTGCGGATGGACTATGACACATTTATTCATTCAGCGTTTTTACAACAAGGCAAGGCGGATGCCTTTACAACCTTGCAACCGGCGAAGCGTAAGCAGCTCTTAAGTGACATCCTCGGCTTAGAGCAATGGGCTGTTTATGAAGACCGTGTAAAGCAGCGGATTAAAGAGATTGAGTCTAGCTTGAATATTATTGAAGGGGGCATCCTGGAAATTGAGAGTGCTTTGAGCCGTAAACCCCAGCTTGAAAAAGATTTACAAGCGGCAACGGTAAATTATCAAGAAGCGGAAGCCGCCCGCTTAGCCGCAGAGGAACGCCTGAAAGAGGTGGAACATGCTCCAACTGATTTACGCAATGCCCAACAACAACACGCTGCAGAGCAAACACGCCGTCAGGACTATCAGCGGGATTTAGAGGAGACCCATGCCCGTATTGAACACTTGCAGCAGCAAATACAAGCCTATCAGCAAGTAATTCAGCAGCGTGATGAGATTGAAGCGGGTTATAATGCCTTGCAATCCGCCCGTGCAATAGACCGCACACTAAGCGATAAGCTCATGCAACTCACCTCATTAAAAGATGACCGTGCTCATCTACAAAACCAGATCGATACAATCCGCACTCGGCTAGAAGGCGATGCCCAGAATATCCTTCAGCGTATTCAAGAGCTTGAGGCTGTTTTGGCTATTGACCACACCGAAGAGTTGGCGACAGTTCAGGCAGATGTCGCCGATTTGCAAGCGATGGATGCCGAGTATGATAAACTGAATGAGCAGATCAACCAATGGAAAATTGAACGGGAACGCCTCAACACCTTGGATGATACTCTGATTATAGAAGGAGTTGCGCTTAAAGAACGCTTGGAAATACTACAGGCTTCTGATGCGGCAATTTGCCCCACATGTGGACAACCCCTTCATGCAGAACTGCGGCAAAAAGTGATTCAAGATATTACGGCGGAAATGGATGACAAGCGCACTCAAGTTAAAACCGGCCGAGATCGCATCTTGACGTTAGAGCGTGATATAAAAGAGGCGGAAAAACAACTTAAAACCTGGGCATTAGAACTCAAGCGGCTGAACCCATTGTTAGAGCATTTGGGCAAGCTTCAATCTCAGGCTGACTCAGCATCTGAAGCACAGATTCAGATTGAGGTGTTCAAGGAGGAACTCCAGGCTATTCAAACGGCGTTAGAAGCGGAAGATTATGCCCATGATTTACGCCAAGCATTAGCACAATTAGATGATCGCCAGGCGGCTATTGGGTATGATGAAGCAAAATTCCATGAAACCAGAGAAGCCATTACCGCTTATGAACAATATGACAAGCTGAACACCCAATTAAGTATTGCGCTGGAATCGTTGCCGGCGATCCAAGCGAGTTTGCAAGATGCAACTAACCGTGCCGAACGGTTGAAACAGGCAATTCTGCAAAGTGATGAAACGCTCGCCGCGCTAGAGAGTGACATGGAACGGCTTAAAGTGTTAGTAGCGGAATACCAACAGCGGGAAGTAGAAGTTCGCGCGGCACGGACGACTGAACGCAGCGCATCTGAACGATTGACTATCGTCCGGCAAGAACTTAAAACATTGCAAGAGCAAGCAGCCCGTAAAATTCAATTGGAAGAACGCCGCGAAGCTACCCGTGTCATTTTGGCGCGTTATGAAGAACTGAAGCGGGCATTTGGCAAAAATGGCGTTCCGGCGATGGTGATTGAAACGGCTATCCCGGAGCTTGAAATTACAGCGAACACACTTTTAAGCAAGATGACAGACGGACGCATGAGCCTACGCCTGACAACCCAGCGTGAAAAAGTAACCGGCGGCGTAATGGAAACGCTTGATATTGAGATCGCAGATGAATTGGGGACACGCAGCTATGAGCTGTACTCCGGTGGAGAGGCATTCCGTATTGATTTTGCGCTGCGGGTAGCACTCTCTCAGATGCTAGCACGGCGTGCAGGGGCACACTTGCGGACATTGTTTATTGATGAAGGCTTTGGCACACAAGATGATGATGGACGGGCTAAATTAATAGAAGCCATCATCGCTATTCAAGATGTGTTTGATATGATCCTAGTGATTACCCATATTGATGAATTGCGAGACAGCTTCCCCGTTCACATTGTGGTGGATAAAACGCCTAACGGTAGCCGTGTGATGATGCGCTAAACCTTGCTTAAGATGGCACACCAAGCATAATTTCAAAGCGCATTTCTAACACGCCTTTGACTGTCCCAATGCCGATCACATCGCCATGGTGTAACAAACAAACTTCGCCAGGCTTTAACCGCTGTCGGTTCACATACGTCCCGTTGACGGATTCCATGTCTCGGATTTCATAGGTGGAGTCGTGTTTGTAGATCAGCCTTGCATGAGAACGGCTGACCCCGCGTATGTTTAAGACGATGTCGTTACGCTCATCTTTGCCGATTTGAATGACGGATTTATCTAGCATATATCGCTTGCCTGCCCCTGCACCGTTGATGATAGACAGCTCATAGGAACGATAATAGTGGTTTTTCATTTCTGTCTTTTCACCCATTTCGCGGTATGACCGCCGGATAAGGGTTGGTTCTAGGTGATCTTGTAGATGTGTGCCGTTGTTGAATGCTTGTGGATGAGTGCCTTCTTCCCGCAACACGCGAATTAAACCAGCCCAATCACGTGTCTTGCGGTTAGTAAAATCCAGGTATTGAAAGGTTGTCATACGTGGATGGACGTTGGTTTCATCCTCCATGTTGAGATTTTCCTCATATAATAGTGGTACAACCAGCTTACCCGCACCAATTGCAAACGCCCATTCATATAACACATATTGAGAAGCCATAGAAGCAGATGAAACAATAATCACGACTGCAAAAGCGTTGCGCAATGCCTGGTCAATTTCCGTGCGCCAATCTTCCCCTGGGCGCAACTCTTCTCGGTCTATCCACACAGAGAACCCTTCATCCTTTAGACGATGCCGGACATTTTCCGCAAATTCTGTATCAGCACGTGCGTATGAGATAAAGACAGTTTTATTTAACACAATCCACCACCATTTGCTGCTTTGATGTAATCAAATACCTATGATTTGGTTGGGGTATCTCATATTTTAATCTGCATCATATGATGATGATATAGGATAGCAAACCAACCTCTAACTCGATTATAAAGTTAAAAATTACGCAAGGGCTATTACAAAAAAGTAATGGTCTTAAGGGTTTAGGGTTTTCGTGAGTGTTTGTCGTAAAACATCCGGCAAAACAGGCTTGATTAACACATGCTGAACTCCCATTGCATGAGCTTTCTGCTGATTAACTAAAGTGGCATGCGCTGTCAAGATCACAACTGGAAGATGATCCAGCCTTGGTTTACTTCGGATGATTTCTAATAATTCCCACCCACTGTGAATGGGCAAATGAATGTCCACAATAATTAAATCTGGCGTGATTTTTTCCAAGGCTTGTAGTGCGTCTGACACAGTGTAGGCGAAAACAATATCCACAGCTAATGAGCGCAATGTTAACTGTAATAATTTGTGGATAGCAGACTCATCTTCTACTACAAGGATGATCATGAATTAAATTTCCTTTATGCCATATTGCGCTGTGATGGCATCTCCCAGGCGGATAATATCGCCATGGCGGAGCAGCTGAACCCCAGCTAATTGTTGATCGTTGATGAATGTTCCGTTTCTTGAGCCTAAATCTTCGATAGTAAAGCCCTCGATGGTATAAGTAAACCGCACATGATGCCGGCTAATTTCGGGATGATCTAACACCAGATCATTAGTGGTATCACGCCCAACTGTGATGACGGATTGCGTCATTTCATAGATAGTTGGCTCTGTGCTTTCATGGAAGATCAAGTGTGCTTGAATTTTGCCATTTGTTTCTGGGTCAACAACGGTCTGCATTTCTTGAGAGATACGGACATGATCCGGTTGATAATGCGCTTGTATGTCTTGAAGCAGTTCGATTAAATCCTCCCAAATACGGTTTTGGGGTGTGGAAAAATCCAGACAACGCAGTGTCCGTAAGCGGCGGGGTATTGTAACCTCTTTAGATAAAACAGGGACGACAGAAACCCCAATGCCTAAAGCAAACGCCCAAATATAAGTCATGGTGTTGTGGTGTAAAGCTGTAGGGGAAAGAATAACCACTACCGCAAAGGCTCGCCCAATGGCGTTATCGATGGAGGGCTTCCAATCTGATGGAACAGGCAACATAGCAACCTGTAAGTTGGAATTAGTCAAGATAGTTTGGGTCTGTTGGGCAAATTCGCTATCTTCATCTAAGTAGGCAATTAAAACATGCGACATATGGCTTTCCCGTTGTGGTATATACGATATACTGAATTATACTCCAGAAGCACGCTAATCATCGCGAAAAAAATTAATTTTTAGAAAAATTTAGGACAAAACCATCTCAGCATTTTGCCTCTTAATCTATCTCCCATGGTTCTAACCAATAATCGCCATCACCTGATTCAGCTGTCCAGCCAATTGTGCCTTGATAGTCCACGCGATACCAAGCATAGCCATCATTACACACGGGTCCATCAATCACACGGAATTCGCCACCGGGCGGGATTTCTCCAATTTTCTGCCCGGATGTTGTGGGGGCATCACGCAAGTTATTTGGTTGATTTGGATACAACGTCACGCGCCCGCCACTG
>RFHA01000078.1 GCA_003696565.1 Chloroflexota bacterium | reverse complement strand
TGCACCGTTTGCCAATACCTGGCTGGCAACGCCACTGTCACAATCGCCAACCATTACCGTAGCCGACATATCCGAGAACGGGAAGGCATCAACATCATCTGCCACGCCGTCGTTGTCATCATCGGGGTCAACGCAGTCAGGGCTGTTGTCACCATCGTTATCCGGCGAGAGGCTGGCTGCATCCAGCGGATCGCTGCCGCAGGCCAATTCATCTTCATCTAGCTGCCCATCATTATCATCATCTGTATCTACATCATCAGAAATACCGTCGCCGTCATTATCTGTCCCTTCTCCTATGACTCGTACGGAGTACGTGCGGTTAGATGACCCAATGAAATTTGTCGTTAGCCCTGCGCCATTGCTTGAGAACAACATCGTACCACTCAGGTCTCCAAAGTCTGGGTTATGTGGCGGGTCCATAGTGAACTTGACTGAGCTATTCACGAGACCAACGAGGTCACCAGCCTGTACTTGAATTGGGGTGGTTAACTGGAATTGGTTAAATCCCACGCTGGTAGGGGTTTTCTGCTCGCTTGTCCCAACTATGGAAAAATCAGGACCTGGGCCTGTTTGTCTGTAAATAACCAATGTTACAGGTTCCGTTGTGCCGACAAAAACCTCAAATGCAGTGACTTGCCCATCCATATTAATGGGATTGTGGGTATCAATCATGGAGAAATTATCATAGGTGTCAACTACTGGCCTATCTATAACATCGTTTCCTCCTACTAAGCCCTGAGCCTGTACAATTTCGAGACCTATTAAGGTGATAAACAGCAGTAAGAGTGGTGCAATCAGCAACCAGGGGTGTTTGCGCAATGATGGTGTTTTCATGATTTGTATCTCCTTTTCAAATGAATTAATTAAAATCGTGTGTGATTCATGGTTCACAACAGCTTATAGGCTCCTTGTTTTGACCGTTCTACTGAACATGGTACTCAAGTAGCGCTTCCAAAGCGCTTCCAAAGCGCTTCCAACCATTTTCAGGTGGAGGTGGCTGGCGTTTGTACAGAACAATGACAAGGGAAGGGATGGGGAGGGGGAAGGAAACGGCCGTAACCCGATACAACCAAAGCCATCTGTTACCTGCATCAAACATACCCCCAAGTCCACCCCTTTTCACAGGCCTCTGCACCTGAATTGAGTGGCGATAAAAAAGAGATTGAGAGATAAACAATCTCCCAATCTCTTACCCCCCTCAAACGAGAGGGTGGCAATTAAAAATTAGCGACTGAGGACACACAAGGTAATGTCGTGCTTTTCTGGCCGGGTAATCAGCCCTTGCAGGTACCAGTCATAAGCCGTCATGCGCACACCACGTCTCAACTGGTAGAAAGTTGGTGCTTCTTCCACAACCTGTGTCATCACATCATTAAATGTTGCACCGTTTGCCAATACCTGGCTGGCAACGCCACTGTCACAATCGCCAACCAT
>RFHA01000446.1 GCA_003696565.1 Chloroflexota bacterium | reverse complement strand
AGGTTTTCACCCACAACTTCTGGCGGGGCAGCTTCCACCATCGATGCACCAATTGTCACCGCCCATAACGCCAATTGATCCCAGGGTAATAGATACCCACTAAAGCTCAAGAAGGCAGTTGCAACCAACAAAATCACACCAGTAAACCAGGTGAATTGTCTGGGCTTTTTGTAACTACCCGTAAAATACGTTCGTAGCATGTGCAAAACAACAATTAACACCATTGCTTCCGCGCCCAGGCGGTGCAAATCACGCACTAACTGCCCAAGTGGCACACGACTTAAAATATTGATCATATTGCCATAGGCAATTTCTGGCGATGGTGTATACCAGATCATCAAAAAAATACCGGTGAGCGTTTCAAAAAATACGAAATAAGTGGAAAGCCAACCCAAACGGAAGGTCGGATACAGCCCCGTCATATCCCGATGGAAATAACTCGGGCGCATATGTAACCAAAAACCATCAGCATGGGGTTGCAAGCGCGGGTTAGGGCGGCGGCTTGGGGCTTCGCCTCGCAATGCCTCACGAATATCTTGGATATTCATCCCCGCCGTAATGCGCTCAACAACGTCATCAATTCCTTCAAAAACAGCTTTTTTTAGCCCTTTTTCCTTGATGTCATCAAGGAAGGAAGGGAATGGAAGTATGGACATAAACGCGCTCCTAACAATACATACTCAAACTATGCGCCATGTGGCGGACCTGTAATTTTTGCACCCGTATCAACACGCACTTCGGCAATTTCACGACCATTCAACGGAATTGGGTCTCCATTACCATTGGTGGTTTCTACGTCACCATTGGTGAAGATAATTGTCGCACTGAAACGATCCAACCCGCGCGGTGCAGGACCTTCAATATAGTGCCCATCATCTTCAAACTTAGACCCATGACAGGGACATTCAAACCGATCGTTGACTCCCACCCATTTCGGTAAGCACCCCAAATGAGTACACACCGCATACAACGCCAAAAAGCCTTCCGATGTGTTGGAAAGCCAGAAGCGTCCCGCTGGTACCGAAACCGGTGCCGTATCAACTTCGGGAATTTCGGCAGCTGAAACAGGGAAGATACCACCGAATTCACCTTCCTTAAAGCGAGGCAGTGCATACCAGATGAACCCGGCGGTTGCCTCACCTAAGAGCATCACAATTGATGCACCCCAGATATAATACAAAAATTCGCGGCGACTTGGACCGGCGATCTCTACCGCGACTTGCTCGGCAGCCGTTTTTTCTACAACTGCGCTCTTGCCTTTAGCGGCTGTTGCCATACTGACCTCCAGAAGGCTTTTTCTGACTCCTAAGTAATTCTAACGACTCCATCATAACAAATAATAAGGCTATTACAAAGACCTTGTTAGAGATTTGTTTTGAAGCATGTAAAATATATCACAAAGCCCTGACAGTGTCAAAATCAATTTAACTCTGGTACAACTTAATTTTTGCACATTCTTGGATAATCAACAATAATAGACTTATGCCAACTCGAAAACTAACTTATGGACGAACAACCTGGATTGATATAATCGACCCAACAGCAGATGATATCGCTGTTTTGGAGCGTGCTTTCCCTTATATTCACCCACTTAACTTTGAAGATTTACTTAGTCCTTTAGAACGCCCTAAGCTGGACGAAGATGATAATTACATTTTTGTTGTGTTACATTTCCCACAATGGGATGCCAAGCAACGCCTGACCCGTCCCAAAGAGGTTGATCTCATTTTAGGACGCGGCAATATCATCAGCTTGCATGACGGCACGCTTAAACCACTTATAGACCTTTTCAAAATGTGCCAGGAAAATGCTCTGGTTCGAGAAGAATTACTAGGGGGGGGGGCAAGCCATACATTCTATGTCATCATTGACAAACTAGTTGATTACATTCTTCCGATTATGCGCAAAGTTGATATGAATATCCGCAAGCTGGAAGAGACGATCTTCACCGCTGACCCACGTACAGTCATTATGAAAATTACAGAAGCACGTCGCGATATCATCGCGCTACGCCGTATTATCCGCCAACAAGTCCCTGTCTTAGAAGCCCTAGAAAAAACCGAACACCCTATCTTGCATGAAGATCTAGAAGAATACTTTGGCGATATTGTTGATCATATCTACCGCGCTCGTGATATTATTGATGAAAATGCAGAAATTATCGCCAGTTTAGCAGAAACAGCGGATACACTTGCCAGTCATCGTATTAATGAAGTGATGCAAATTTTAACGGTCATTTCCGTCATCATGCTCCCGCTTACTTTAATTTCAAGCGTCTATGGCATGAACATTGATTTGCCCTTCGATACGCATCCTAATGCTTTTATAATTGTCTCCGGTCTCATGCTCATGATGGCTCTTTTGATGTTGTATTATTTCCGTAAGAGGAACTGGCTGTGACATGGTTGCCACCAGTGATTTATATCGATAACCAAACTGACTTAGAACACTACATCCGATCCTGGAAACAAGAATCCCTGCTCGCTGTAGACACAGAATCTAACAACTTATACGTTTATCAAGAACAGGTTTGCTTAATTCAAATTTCCACACGCAAACAGGATTTTATCATTGATCCTTTACAGATTGATGATCTTAGCGCATTAAATGAGATCTTTGCCGCGCCTCGTATTCAAAAAGTCTTTCATGCTGCAGAATATGATTTGATGGCTCTTAAGCGCGATTTTGATTTTACGTTCTGCAATATTTTTGATACATTGATTGCCGCACGTATTTGTGGCTTTTCTCAGGTTGGGTTAAGTCATCTTCTTTGGAACTATGCCGGCATTTATCATGATAAATCACACCAAGTAGATAATTGGGGGTTGCGTCCACTTTCAAAAGAGAGCTTGATTTATGCTCAAATGGATACGCATTATCTTCCTCTTTTGCGGGATGAATTTGAAAAATTACTCCGCCATAAAAATTGTTGGGCAGAAGCACAAGAAGCGTTTGAGGAAGTTTGCCATACACTCCCCGCAAAAAAACGCACCTTTGATCCAGATGAATTTTGGCATCTTGGCTTGCCTAATCATCTTACCCACACACAGCTTAAAATTTTGCGTGAGTTATGCATCCTGAGAGATCAATTGGCGATAAAACGCAACTTGCCACCGAATGCCGTTTTATCCAACAAAGCATTAATTCAAATTGCAAGGCGTGCCCCAAGTACCGTTAAAAAACTGCGCCGGTTGCGTTATCTTTCTTCTAAACAAGCTCGCCGCGATGGGACGAAAATCATTAAAGCAGTTAAAACAGGGCTACAGGCGAATCGCCTACCTGAACCGCCACGTTTTAATCCACCTGACCCAACAATTGCTGACCGTTATACAGCATTGATAAATTGGCGTAAAGAACGCGCACAAGCGCGTGGGGTAGAATCAGATGTAATCATTTCTAAACAAACCCTCTGGGCACTTGCACATAAAGCCCCATCACAAATTGATGATTTGCAAGGGGTTCAGGGGTTAGGTCCCTGGCGGCTAGATACCTATGGACAAGAAATTCTACAGATATTGCAGGAG
Source organism: Chloroflexota bacterium (assembly GCA_003696565.1). Taxonomy (GTDB): domain Bacteria; phylum Chloroflexota; class Anaerolineae; order Aggregatilineales; family Phototrophicaceae; genus DAOTWY01. The sequence continues at coordinate 9,092 of RFHA01000446.1, read as the reverse complement.
TATTCATAATGTCAATTTTTTCTGATGAATGGCGGCGTTGCCTGAGAGAGCAATATAAACACGTCATCCGCAATCAAGATAACATCACCAAAGCATCGCTTACGGTTGTGTTAAATCAGCTTGGCTTTGGGGAAGACGAACTCAAACAACTTGAGCTTGAAGCGACAATCCGTACTGAAGATACCCCTGATGATTTCAAGCCGAATCTGGATATTTTACAATCACAGCCACCGACACCCCCCAAACAGGCAGCAACCTTCCAACCACATCCTGCTGAATGTCAGTGCCCATCTTGCGTTAATATCAATTTGACACCGCACGATGAAGATGGACAACCCATTACACCAGAACAAGATGACGATGATGACGATTCACCTACCCAGATGAGTTTGTTTTGATGCATGATGTTGATTGGATGCGGCTCGCTTTAGAGGAAGCCCGCAAAGCCCTTAAACATCATGATGTGCCCGTTGGTGCTGTTGCTGTGCGCCAGGGACGTGTCATTGGGGTAGGACATAACGAACGTGAATTAACCGGTGATCCAACAGCTCATGCAGAAATCATTGCCCTACGGCAAGCTGCTATGATCGTTGGACATTGGCGGCTAGATGACGTTACTCTGTACTGCACCTTAGAACCATGCTGCATGTGCGCTGGGGCAATTGTTCTAGCACGTATCCCGCGGTTAGTCTATGGTGCCATCGACCTTAAAGCTGGCTGCGGCGGCAGTGTAATGGACGTACTACGTCATAGCAAACTCAATCATCGTGTTGATGTTCAAATGGGCTTATTAGCAGATGAATCTGCTGAGTTACTCACCACGTTTTTTGATTCGCTACGTCATTAACGCTTTCTTTTTCTGCCACCTTTTTTGCTGTTCCCAAAAACTACTCGCCCGATGTAAATCAAACCCATCGCACCACCTGTCGCCAAGACAAGATTAATCAATACAAGCTCTAGCCCACTCGCATTTGGGTCAAAACCTAATAAGCCACTAGTTATAAACCCCGCTACTGCTGCACCCGCCAACCCTAAAATAATATCATTAATGAACAAACGATCTTCTGACCGCATCAAATAACGCCCCATCGCCCCTGCAATGAACCCAACAATAATCCACCCAAAGCAGATAAACGGGGCACGAATCAGATCGCCAATAAAATCTAACATGGTTTGCTCCTTACATATGCTATCAAATGTAAGTCTAACGGCTTTTATTGATCTGAGCCAATCAGGGATTTATTCGTATTGGATTTTCAGTTACAATAACGCCACCATTTGGAGAGGTGCCAGAGTGGACGATTGGGACTGTCTCGAAAACAGTTGTATCCTTTACGGGTACCGTGGGTTCGAATCCCACTCTCTCCGCACCCCACAAGCGACTTGCCCACACTTAAGGCAGGTCGCTTATGCTATCTAACCATGGAGTAAATTGATGATTAAAACAGTTGCTGTTTATGGTAGTTCAATCGTACAACCCCATGAGGCGGATTATATCGCAGCGTACCAAGTTGGTAAGTTATTAGCCCAAGCCGGTTATAACGTAATGACCGGTGGATATGCTGGGATAATGGGAGCTGCCAGTCAAGGGGCGGCAGAAGTTGGTGGGCATGTCATTGGTGTAACAACCACCGCGTTTGATAATGGCAGGGGAGATGGCTTTAAGGCAAATCAGTGGGTTGTGGATGAAATCCGCCACCCAACCCTGCGTGAACGGCTTTTACATCTTGTTCTAGAGGCTGATGCCTATGTTGTCATGCCGGGCGGGCTAGGTACACTGCATGAGTTAATTACCGTTTGGGAATTAATGCGCGTTGGGGATATTCCGCGCCGTCCGCTAATCTGCTATGGCACATATTGGGATAATATGCTGGAACCAATTCACCATAGTCCATATATTCGTAAAGAAGCGTGGCAGTTACTTCTTTATGCCCATCAGCCGCAAGATGTTATTGACTTACTTCAACTGAAAGGCTCCCCAGCATGACTCGTGAATCAGTGCTTGCGCTACGCCGCCAAAAAGATGACTTTTTCCGGAATAGCCCACATTCTCCGCTTACTGATGAACAAAAAGCCGTATTCCAAGGGCTATCATACTATGATTACAACCCCGATTTAGACCTAATCGTTGATGTCATACCTTTTGATGAAGATGATTATGCCCAGGTTTTTACAACCAAAGATACAATCCGCAATTATCGCCGTTATGGGGAATTTACATTTACCATTGAAGGGCAAAAAGCTCGCCTAACAATTTACGCAGCACCTCACGGTTTCTTTCTCCCATTTGTGGATGCCAATGCCGGATCAGAAACATACCCCGCCGGGCGTTACCTTGAACCTGAACAATTGCCAGATGGGCGGTTTCACGTGGATTTTAACCAGGCGTATAATCCTTATTGTGCTTATAACGATCGTTGGGAATGCCCTATAACACCAGCAGAAAACCGATTGACGGTTGCTATACGCGCTGGCGAAAAGATCAAATAACACATCAATCCTCTTAAAAAATATATATCAGGGCGATTTTTATTTGGCAATAATTTAAGAATCGATTAAACTCATATAAAAAGGAGGCTTAATTGATGAACGAAATTGCCCCAGGTATCTTAACTGAAACAATCGAAGACGGTAAAATCCACATCATTACTATCAAAAGTATCACACGTCCATCTGTTAATGCATGGGCACAACATATTAAAGATTTAATTACAGGGTGGGAAGATACCAATAAACCTTATTTAGTGCTTTATGATTTTACAGACCCCAAAGTTAGTTTTACGCCATATGTTCGTGAAAAGTCGGCTGAATTAACAACATTACGCCCAGAAGTAACCGGACGCATTGCGGTTGTTCTTTCACGCGGGGCAATTAATTTTTTAGTGATGCTTTTTGCACAACTACGCCCTCGTGCTGCTCGTCAAATTAAAATTTTCTTTGATAAAGAAAGTGCCCTTGCTTGGCTAAACGACGGGACGACGACGCAAAAACAACAAACGCGGCAGACTGATGCCTAACGCAAGCGCACCTAAAATCAACATCGTACGGATAAAATAAACCATTGCCTCTTGCAAAATGGTTTCATCTCCGGTGCCCAAGCTCAACTCAAGAAAACGCAGCATAGCGGTATAAGCAAATAAGCCTGGTACCATCGGAATCACGCCAGTTACGGTGAAAATAAGTGACGGTGCGCGTAAATGTTTGGCTAAATATGTCCCTAAAAAGCCAACTAATGCCGCAGCGACAAATGTAGCTGTTTCGATTGTTAATCCTATGGATTGAATAAGTAATGTCCGTGAGGCATGCCCAATTGCACCAGCGAATGCACAGGCGATCAATGTTCGACGCGGCACATTAAACAACATCGCAAAACCAAGCGCAGCGAATGCCGACCAAAAAGCGTCTTCCAAAATAATCATAATCCTACCCCTGTGATCCGAATAGCAATCGACAGTCCCAGTGCGATTCCAAGTGTGACAACCGCTCCAAAAACCCCGCGTGCAACACCCGTTCCAATATTACCGTGCAAAATATCCTCTGCGGCATTAATCAACGGTACACCAGGAACCAGCAACAAAACGGCTGCCGCCATCGCTATTTGGGGGGTATCGCTCATGTGTAATAATTCCGCTACACTGGCAAAAATACCAGCAACCGCTGCCGTCGTCACAACAATCAAAAAATTGTTGAAATAACGATTTGTCAATTCCTGACGGACGATCATAGCGACGCTCGATGCGAATAATGTGACAAACATAACTGCCAAATCTCCACCAAACAGGCGGCTAAAAGCGGCACATGCTACGCCAACCCCTAATGCAATTGCCCAGCGATTATAACAATGCGGCATGGTAGAGATGGCTTCTAATTGTTTACGTAACTCAAACCGGTCTACTTTGCCATCATATACCTTACGGCTGATATGATTAACCGCATCAATAATGTCAAAATTTACGCCTAAACGTGCCACACGCCGAACTTTGGTGCGGAATTCTTCTCCGCTGATTGCAGTAATATATAATCCCTGTGAATGAACAATGACATCCATCCAATCACAACCAAGCCCAGTTCCAATGTGGTGCACAGTTTCCTCAATTCGTGCCGATTCTGCGCCATGTTGCAATAGAAGTTGCCCTGCCCATAACGCTAAATCAATGACATCTGTTAATTCAGCGTGTTGTAATGGCGGTTTATAACCGTCCATAATCCCCCCAAAAAATGCAACAAAAAAACCCCGCAGCTATGCAGGGTTTAAGCTCCGCAACCTGGATTCGAACCAGGAACCCATCGGTTAACAGCCGATTGCTCTGCCGTTGAGCTATTGCGGAAAGAAGTGTGAATATGGTAACAAAGGCATATAAATCTGTCAAGGTTTTTTTTGTAATGGGAGTGGTGGATTTTATGGATATAAAAATTGACATGGTTTAAAAAACGATTGAATTAGCTCGTTATTGCCCAGTGATGACCACCAAAATCCAGCCTTTTTGATTAATCAACTTTGTGGCTACAATCATTTGCAAACAGAAAGGGTATTCCATGACAGTTGAAGTTAAAAAAGTTCAAACAAAGGCAGATTACCGTGTGTTTTTTGAGTTCCCCTGGCGGCATTATGCCAATGATCCTTATTGGACTCCTGTGCTGCTTTCGATGCGACACGATATTTTAGATAAAACAAAAAATCCATCCTGGGAATACATGGAAGGGGATTATTATGTCGCCTGGCGAGGGGACACCCCTGTAGGTACAATCGCGGCGTTTGTTAATCATCGTCATAATGAATATCATAATGAGCATATTGCTTGGTTTGGATTTTTTGAAACGATTAATGATTCAGCAGTTGCCTCTGCCTTATTACAAACAGCACTGAATTGGGCAAAGGAACGCGGCTATCATGCCTTACGTGGTCCACAAAGTTTTACCACCCATGAAGAATGTGGCTTGCTTATTTCTGGCTTTGAACGCCCAGTTATGCTCATGCCATATAATTACCCATATTATCAGCAGCTTGTCGAAGGCGCGGGCTTTCATAAAGTCATGGATGTACACAGTTTTCATCGTGTCTTTGATCCTGTCATGCTAGAAGAGGGGGGGCAATTTGCCCGCTTGAACCGTGTAGTGGAACGCATGAAAACACGCCATAATATTAAACTCCGCCCGATCAACCGTAAGAATCTCAAAGCGGATTTTAAGCTTTTTAAGGATATCTACAATGAAGCTTGGAAGGATAACTGGGGCTTTGTTCCATTCACAGACCGTGAACTTGATGCGTTAGTCAAAAATCTATCACAATTTTTTGACCCAGATTTAGCTATTTTTGCGGAAGTGGATGGGGAAACCGTTGGTTTTGTCATGGGCGTACCAGATTTCAATCAGGTGTTAAAAGCGGCATATCCGCGCCCGGGCACACCGGAAATTTTTACCTTGTTAAAAGCCCTTTGGCATTGGAAAATCCGACCTAAAATTACTTGGATGCGCATCCCGCTTATGGGGATCAAAGCTGAATATCGTAAGTATGGCATTGTCATGATGCTCGTCGCTTATTTAGTGGAGCAAAACCTCAAGCATGGTGTGCGCTATCAACATTTAGATGCCGGCTGGGTCTTGGAAACCAACCATGATTTAATTGGTATTTTAGAAAAAGCCGGTATGGAAATTCATCGGACACATCGCTTCTATGAAAAATCAACTACCGCGATTTAATTATTCTGGCAATACAGGCTCCCTACCATCCTAGGGGAGCCTATTCTGTGTTGAGCTGGTCAATAATATCTTGTACCGCATCTTCAGCACTGCTTTCCCCATTAATAACACTGATAAAACCATTTTGTAGAACCCGCGCGACGGATCCATTTAACAAATCTCCATAGGGAGGGAACGCTCCTTCTGAAATTGAATCCAGTCGTGATACATCGACTACAGAGCGATCAAGGCGTTGTAATGCGCTGCGTTGTGATGGCAGCATATGCACGGCACTAGCAAAATCTGTCTGACGTTGAATATCCATCATCCAGTTGATAAAACTGGCAGCTAATTCTTGTTGCTCTGTGTTACTGGTTGTAATAACCCACAACCAGCCATTCAGTAAGCCAATTGGATCACCGTCTCGGGTGGGTAATGGCGCGACCATAACCGATTCACCAGATGAACGTAGATCGAAATAAGTAGTTGTAGAAATCACAGCTGTGTCCAGCTCTTCCAGGATAAAAGCCGGTAAATAGTCGCTGACAGTTGTATAATTTGGCATATCATCTGGGATAAGTCCTTGTTGATAAGCGGCTTCATAGTAGCTTAAAACATCCAACAATGCCTGACGGTTAATTTCTATCGACCCATCTGATAATGGTAATGTGCCCCCCGCCGCTAAATATTGTGCAAAAAACAGACGATTCACACCATTCACCCGTCTTGCAGGGAAAACAATAACCTGCTCTCGCGTCAATACATCATCAAATGTCCACCCTGCAATTGTTTCCGTATCATGATATGCCACAATCTGTATTTCCTGCATGTATGGCAGGGCATATAGTTGATCTTGATATTGCCCTAACTCCAATGCCGAATCATATATGCCATTAATAACACCAAAAGATACGAGACCCTCTAGTGGGTAAACTAAGCCACTTTGTATTGCAGATAACAAATCCTCCCGGCGTATCAATGTCAAATCAGGTAATGCGCCTGGTGCAACACCGTTTGCTGCTCGTAGTGTAGAAATAATTCCCCCAACATCTGAATAGCGTTTGAGCCGAAAGGTGAGATTCACCTGGTCATTTTCTGATACACTGAAGTCTCGTATCTGCTGATTAAGCAACTCCGTTACTTCTGCACGATCATTTGGAGAAAGCGCATCGGGCCACCAAATCACTAAATTACGCTCATTTGCAGGCGTTGCCTCTGTTGTGGGGATGGCGGAAGGTTGTGCTATTGGGGTCGGTGTCAACGTTGGTGTGGTGGGTATCGTCGTTCTGGTTTGTGGCGTGTTTTGTCCGTTACACGCCGCTAATATAAGTATCCATACAACAATTTTTACGGTCTTCAAAAACATATTGATTTTCCAGCTTATCATGATAAATCGTCGCATTATAGCCTAATACTAGAGTGAACTAAAACCGTGGAGTATACCTCAATAATAAACTTCCCGCGTGCAGATACAATCCTGTACCCATGTTTGGGCACCTGCCGAACATTTATCTCTTACCCGTTTTAAGTTTTGAATTGCATACTATATTGAGCTAGGATTGCGTTTTTTGGGCGGTTCTAAATGTTGATTTAAAAAACGTAGTGTCTCTTTTAACACCTGTCGGCTGTGTTCCCGCTGTTTTTCCGTTAGCTTATCTGTAAAAAACTCATGCCCCATCTCTGGAATGATATGAATTTCATGCGGTAAGTTAAATGTTGATTGTGTCATTTCCGCTTTGAGTTTCTTGATGATCTCCGCTTTGATATACGGCTCATTTTCTCCAAAAAACGCGCAAATTGGTGTATTAGCGTCTTTAATTTTTCCTAAGTAATTATGAGGAAAACCACCATACGCAACCGCTGCTTCTAAATCATCCCGTTTAATGGCTGCCTCAAATGCTAAACTGCCGCCCATTCCAATCCCAACTGCTGCAACACTTTCATTACAATGATGATGATCCTCTAGCACAGTCAACGCATCATCAACCAATTGATACCCACGGTCTGATAGTGACTCAACCAAACGCATCGCTTCTTGGGCTGTTTGCGCTGTTTGTCCATTGAATAAATCTGGCGCAATAACATAGTGTCCCATCTGCGCAAACAAGTTTGCCATACGGCGGATAATCGGTGTAATACCCCACCAATCGTGGATCACTGCAATCCCCGGAAATCGATTTCCTAATGTTGGGTGTGCCCAATAAGCGGGCAACTGTCTACCATCATCCATTGCGATTTGAATATTACCGCTGGTGATGCTGTATTCAACATGGTCTGGCTCATAAATGGGCATATTGCTATGTCCTTATATAAATAGTGTTTTGATACGGGGTTGCTTCGGCATCGGCTCCCAATAATTTTACGACTTCAGCCGCTACTGGCAAAATCAACGTGCGATAATTTTGTCGATATGCCCAGTCTTTGATGGCGACCAATAACTGTGTGGTCAATGGCTTTGGTGACCAACAATATACGTTAGCAGTCCGTGGGCTATAAAGCTGTTGCTGATAACACACCAATGCTTCTTGTCCTGCGGCAGAAATCTTTAGACGATCTGTCCGTTGAGCAGTAATCTCTGGAATCGCGTCCCAAAGTCGATACCACAACATCTCCCAATGTTGCCGTCCGCTTTGTTCCCGCCCTATACTCATATACCAGCCTTTAGGGTAGGTTGTATCCTTATACTCTATTGCTTGATAAAAACTTTGCCCACTCTGGGCAGGTAACGCATATTGCCTAATCTGCTTAAGCTCACGAAATCCATATTGACTATAAAATGCGGCACTGTCTTGATCATAGCTGGAAAAAGCAACTGTAATGCGCTTTGCTTGTTGTGTGATATAACTCAATAACGCTTCTTGTACGCCTTTCTGATTGGCAATAAATTGCCCGATATGTAAATAGTCGCCATATGGTTCTGGTTCTATACCAATATACCCCTCAAGATAGCCCACAATTTGCCTGTTCTGCACAGCGACAATAGGTATACCCCCACCACGGAGCAAATGACTTAAGAAGATTGCGCTGGTTTCTAGGCTCATCCACGCACCACCATGTAACCAACGTTCATAAATCGTCAATTCTTCATATGGTGGGCTTTCAACTTGTCCTTCTGCATTAAACCGTTGCCATATCTCAACTCGATCTCGAAAGAGCTGACTGATGTATTTTGCATCGTCTAGCTTGGCTTGCCGTACCTCAATCATCAAGTTCCGCCTTTCTTTTCGTCGGCTATTGTAACATTTTTTGTTGTGAGATAGAGTCTCTGCTTATGTATATCGGCTTTAGGTATAACAAACATGGATTTTAAAATAGATATTGATTCTGAAATTAAATTCCTGGTTGATCTGCTCAATACACCTAGCCCAACCGGCTACCATGTTGAAGCCATTGAAATGGTTTATCAGGCATTT
>RFHA01000445.1 GCA_003696565.1 Chloroflexota bacterium | reverse complement strand
GCAACGCCAATTAAGTTAGGCAAAATAAAAGGCCCTGATTAACAGGGCCTCATTTGTTCTTCTAAATTTGGTGGCTCTTATTTGAGCAGCTTAGCCATAATTTCGTCATCAACAAGCTTAAGCACAGACTGACCACCCGCGGAGATAGACAAGATGTGGTAGCCTTCCTTCCGAAGATATGTCAACTGACTCGAGACATTCTTCGTCGAGATTCCCAATTCATTTGCAATAGCTTCAATAGTATCATAGCCCTGCTTCAACAGGTCAAGCACCTGTTCTTTCCTGCCTTTTGTCTTAGCTGCTTTAGCTTTCATCAGTTCTTTGATGAGGTCTTCTTTAGTCATTTTGTCGTACTGTTCATTCATTTGGCACCTCCAATTTGGGTTGATTGATGATTGATAATTGATTTAGAAGAACAAAAACTAAATAATATTGAAATATCATTTATCATCATAACTATATTATAACAAATAGCACTGCTGATGTAAATAAAAAAAATATTATAATTTTTTAACAGTCTCTGAGTGTCACGGTCTACCAGAGGCAGAGTCACGCCGGAGGCAGAGTCGCGCCGGAGCGCATCACCGGAAGGTGATAGTTCCCGCCCCGCCTGACCGAGCATCTCTTCCGCCCAGATTAGGAGCTACTTCCGCCCAAGTTAATCGCGCTGCATCCGCTCAGCAGAGTATCCCTGTCCCACTGAACCAGGTAAGCCGCGCCCTCGACCAATAGAGCGTGTCACGGTGTCCGAGCCACAGAGACACTCAGCATCCTGGCAGCAGAGACACTCAGCATCCTGGCAGCAGAGACACTCAGCTTAATTGTGCTGGGCAGCAGTGTTTTCGGCCAATAGAGTGCATCAAGGTCTTCGAGCGGGAAGGATTCACAGTTAAACGGCCAATAAGAGCGGGACTTAGTTATAACGTATAGAGTAGTGAAATAACATATATGATTCACTAAAAGAAAGTATAATGATTTTATATACTTATACCTTGTTTTAGTGAATAGAGGATAGTGAATATAGGTAAAAGTTCAGATTGATTATTAGAAAATATTAATT
>RFHA01000077.1 GCA_003696565.1 Chloroflexota bacterium | reverse complement strand
GCTGCGCGGGAATTGCTTTTGTTGCAGAGTTCAGATTGGCCCTTTTTAGTGACCACCGGGCAAGCGCGAGAATATGCTATCCAACGCTTTAGCCAGCATTTGGAACGGTTTAATAAACTCATGGAAAGCATTGAACGCCATCAGCCTGATGTAAACTTGGCGAATGAATTCTATGAATTGGACAAAGTTTTCCCAGATATTGATTATCGTTGGTTTGCAACTCAATAATTGACCGAATTCATGGGGAGAGAACTTCTCCCCATCATTTTATAATAACCGCAACGCAGGAGCAGATCATCTTGAACGTTTTATTTATCAGTACAGAAGCCGCTCCATTTGCAAAGGTCGGTGGTATGGCAGATGTTGTCGGGTCACTTCCGGCAGCACTTTCTACACATGGTATTCAAGCGCGCGTTTTGATGCCAGGTTATGGATTTATCAACCACGACAAACACAACATCAAACATCTGTTTAGCTTTCAACAACCCCTAAAAGAAGGCACCGCAGACGTACACATTTATACAACAATTAAAGACAATGTCATTTTCTATTTTTTGCAATCTTGGCCCTATTTTGGAAGCGAGCAACAAGTCTATACCGAATGGGATTGGGATTCACCGCGTTTTATTTTTTTCAATCAAATTGCGATGGGGGCTATCTGGGAAATTGGTAGACGATTTAACTGGTATCCTGATATTTGTCATGTCAATGACTGGCATACAGGCTTAATCCCTTTTCTCATCGAACATAACAAAGACACGCCTCCCTGGTCACGCATTAGCACAGTGCTTAGTATCCATAACTTAGCTTATCAGGGAGATCAAACTGGCGGCTTTATGTGGAAAGCTGGCATTCCCGGTAGAGATCATCCTGAGCTAGTGTCACGAAATTTAACAGATAACATGCTAGCAATCGCTATTGCCTATTCAAATATTGTCAGCACTGTTAGCCCGCGCTATGCTGTTGAGATACAATATCCTTATATGGGATATGAATTGGATGGTATCATTCGCGCACGAGCAGGCGATCTTTATGGTATTTTGAATGGTATTGATACCAATTTGTGGAATCCTAAAACAGACATTCATCTGAAAGCGAACTACGACCATCAGAACTTTGAAAGTAACCGCCCTATCAACAAGCAAGCCCTGCAAACTATTTGTCACTTGCCAGAACGCACAGAGGTTATGGTCATTGGATTAGTGAGTCGTTTGGTGTGGCAAAAAGGTATTGATTTGGCTATACCTGCCTTACGCCGATTTTTAGCGCAATATGATGTTCAATTTGTGGCATTGGGAACTGGCGAAGCGGCTATTGAGCAAGATGTTCGCAAGCTAACAGAAGATTTTCACTGGCGGGCTAAATCATTTATCCAGTTTGATGCGAGCATAGCCCAACTAATCTATGGTGGGGCAGATTTATTCTTGATGCCAAGTCATTTTGAACCATGCGGTATGGGGCAAATGATTGCAATGCGATACGGTGCCCTACCGCTAGTAAGAGAAACAGGTGGTTTAGCTGATACCGTCGAAAATTACGATAATGCTGATGGATTAGTTGGTTCTGGTTTTACATTTGAATGGGAAGAAGCCGATGCGGTGTATGGCACGTTAAAATGGGCATTAGACACTTATCAAAACCGCCCACACGCCTGGCGTAATATGCAACGCAACGCCATGCAAAAAGATTTTAGCTGGCACGCCAGTGCCAAACGCTATATTGATTTATATCAAAAAGCCGTCAACAAACGGAAAGGAATAGTATGAGAATTAAAGCGGTAATTTTAGCAGGTGGAGAAGGTACTCGTCTGGCAATTTTGACTAAAAAACGTGCAAAACCCGCTGTACCATTCGGCGGTAAATATCGGATTATTGATTTTACCCTCAGTAACTGTGTCAACTCGAATATCTTTGATGTGTTAATTTTGACACAATACCGTCCCCATAGTCTTAACGATCATATTGGTAAGGGTCGCCCATGGGATTTAGATCGCAGTTTTACTGGGGGGGTACAAATTCTTCAGCCATATAAAGGGCATTTTGATACAGATTGGTATGCCGGTACGGCAGATGCTGTTGCGCAAAATATGAATTTTGTCCGTCATGGCAGACCAGAATATGTCTTGATCCTATCTGGAGATCATATTTATCAGATGGATTATGATGTATTAATTCAATTCCACCGTGAAAAAGGAGCCGACCTTACTGTTTGTACCATTCGTGTACCAATTGAAGAAGCGAGTCGGTTTGGCATTTTAGATGTGGATGAGGATTATCGTGTCACCGATTTTGTGGAAAAACCAGCCAACCCACCCGGTAACCTCGCCAGCATGGGGGTATACGTTTTCAATTACGCTGCATTAGAAAAATATATCCAAAGCGATGCTGATAATCCTAATTCAAACCATGACTTTGGCAAAGATATTTTGCCAGCCATGATTAATGACGGGATGGATGTGTATGCTTATCCATATGGCGGATATTGGATTGATGTAGGGACAATTGACGCATATTGGGAAGCACATATGGATTTACTGGCATCGCCCCCATCGTTGAATCTAAATGATCGCACATGGATTATCCATACACGTAGCGAAGAACGCCCACCGGTGCGTATTCACACAGATTGCACAATTAAAGACAGTCTTATTACAGACGGTGCTGTGATTGCTCAGGGGGCAGTGGTGGAAAACTCAGTGTTATCTCCAGGTGTTTATGTTGGACCAGGAGCAATTATTCGTGAATCTGTTATTCTCAATGATGCGTATATTGAAGCTGGGGCGGTCGTTGAGCGTTGTGTTTTAGATAAAATTTCAGTTGTTGGGCACAATGCCAAAGTTGGAAAAATTGTCCCGGGGGATGATGATCTAGGTATTACCTGTATAGGTAAAAACACTCATATTCCAGCAGGTTATACAATTGGACATGGGTGTATTTTAGGGACTGATTTACGACCAGAGGACTTTAGCCATCTAGAAAACAAAACACTACCTAGCCATACACATCTAGGGTATGAGAAAAAGAAAAAATCATAACAAAATATGCCCGCCAGATGTATTCTGACGGGCATAGGTATTTACACGGTTGTAATGACTACAGAATTATCACCACTAAATGGGTTGGCTACATATTTATCTGCTTCCCAATCGTTGTGCCATTCACCATCAACCAAATAACGGAATTGATATTCTTGATTTGGTTTTAGTTTTAAGGCAATTTTAAAACGCCCATCCTTCAAACGAGTCATCTCATCTTTTGTCTCGTTCCAGTCATTAAAATCCCCAACCAGATAGACTCTATCTGCTTCCGGCAATTTGTGAGTGTAGAACGTCACCTTAACTGTCTTACCTTTGTTCTGCACTTCTTTTTTGAGCATGGTTGTTTCCTCTTATCAGTACGACAAGATCATTCTAACAAGTGTGCATCTTTAAAAAAAGATGAAAATCTGTCTTAAAACGCCTCAAATATAATAGTCATGGTATTACAATTCATTTTAAATGGATAAAGACAGACTAGCCAGCCATCAATTTTCAGGTTATCCTTAACGCGGCTAATATGCCAAATACACCTTATTTATTCAATAGCAGGAGCTATCTTAAATGATTAAGCCTGTAGCAACTGTCAATGTTGTTCCCAAGTTACCTCGGAAATTAAAGCGTCTGCAAGAGCTAGCTTATAATCTCCGTTGGGCATGGGATTATGAAACTGTTTCGCTATTTCGTCGCCTAGACCCTGACCTGTGGGTTAAGACAAATCGTAACCCAGTTTGGATGCTTGGTCTTATCAGTCAGGAACGTTTGGATGAGGTACAGAACGACCCGGCGTTTATGGCTCATTTGGATCGTGTCTGTGCTGATTTTGACGAATATATGGCAAGTAAAAATACTTGGTATGAGAAGAACTATGGCAAGTTGAATAAAAAACCTATTATAGCTTACTTCTCAATGGAATTTGGTTTAACAGAATGTCTGCAAAATTATTCAGGTGGTCTTGGCGTTTTGAGTGGGGATCATCTTAAAAGTGCTAGCGACATTGGGTTACCCTTAATTGGTGTGGGGTTGCTCTATCAGGAGGGATATTTCCAACAATATCTCAATTCGGATGGTTATCAACAAGAATCATATCCGATTAACGATTACGCTAACCTACCCGTTGAACTACAACGCGATAAAGACGGTACACCTATTAAGATTAGTGTGCCAATGCCGGGTCGTGAGCTATATGCTCAAATTTGGAAAGTACAGGTTGGTCGGGTCCCCCTTTATTTGCTGGATAGCAATGTACCAGACAATCACTTAGAAGAAGATCGTAATCTGACAGACCGTCTTTATGGTGGAGACCGCCGGACTCGTATCCGTCAGGAAATTCTAATGGGTATCGGTGGTATCCGTGCGTTGGATGCGCTAGGGTTGCGCCCTGATGTTTGCCATATGAACGAAGGGCATTCCGCCTTCCTCATCTTAGAGCGCATCCGGCAGATGATGATTGAACATGGATTAAGCTTTCAACAAGCGCAGGAAATTAGCAAAGCCGCCAATCTATTTACCACCCACACCCCAGTACCAGCGGGGCTAGAGCGTTTTGGGTTTGATCTCATCGATGAGCATTTTACAGACTATATGAAAGAGCTTGGTCTTTCACGAGAGCAATTTATTGACCTCGGGCGTGAAGACATGGGTGATTATGAGCTGTTTTCAATGCCTGTTTTTGCACAACGTTTTTCATCCGGTTCCAACGGTGTAGCAGAATTACACGGGGTTGTTTCTCGTAAAATGTGGCAATGGGTTTATCCTAATGTGCCAGAAAAAGAAGTCCCCATTGGATCCGTAACCAATGGCATCCATATGCTTAGCTGGGTCAGCGGTGAGATGCGCACTCTGTTCGATCGCTATTTAAATCCTGATTGGAAAACCCGTGAAGATGACCCTGAAATTTGGAAAGGCGTGGATGATATTCCTGCATCCGAACTATGGCGCACACATGAACGTCGGCGGGAGCGTTTGGTAGCTTTTGCGCGGCAACGACTGCGTGAACAACTGACTCGGCGGGGGTTATCTCAAATGGAGATTGAATTAGCTGACGAAGTTTTAAACCCGGAGGCTTTGACTATCGGGTTTGCGCGGCGTTTTGCTACTTATAAGCGTGCTACATTGATTTTCCAAGATGTTGAACGCCTGAAGAAAATTTTGAACGATGAAAAACGTCCTGTTCAAATTATCTTTGCAGGGAAAGCGCACCCCCATGATGAAGGTGGTAAAGCGTTCATCCGTGATATTGTTAATTTGTCTCGTCAGCCGGAACTACGCCGCAAAATTGTATTCCTAGAAAACTACGATATGCTCATCGCACGTTACTTAGTGCAAGGGGTTGACGTGTGGCTAAACAACCCACGCCGTCCTAAAGAAGCCAGCGGTACCAGTGGCATGAAAGTCATTTATAACGGTGGCTTAAATTGTAGTATTCTGGATGGCTGGTGGGCGGAAGGGTTTAGCCCGGATGTCGGTTGGGCAATTGGCAACGGGGAAGAATATCCTGAAGAGGAATGGGATCACCAAGATTACATCGAAGCTCAAGCACTTTATAACGTATTAGAACAAGACATCATCCCAACATTCTATACTCGTGGGTCAGATGGTCTACCAAGAGAATGGATCAATAAGATTAAGGCAAGTATGAAAAAGCTTGCGCCATTCTTCAATACACGCCGAATGGTGCAAGAATACGCTGAAAAGTATTACATGCCAACGTTTGATCTTGTTTCTCGTATGGGTAAGCCGAATGAGGCAACAGCGATTGATTATGCTAATTGGCGGCTTAACTTAGAACACGTATGGAAACAGATTAAAATCAAGCATGTCAGTGTAGATAAAACCGAAGTAACAGTTGGAACAGAAATCAATGTGACCGCGGTTATTGATCTGGGCGCGCTTACACCGGATGATGTAAGCGTACAGCTCTACTATGGTGAACTCAACACACGGGGTGAAATTAATGACAATTCTAGCGAATCTGTGACAATGAAACCTATTTCGCAGGATGGTCATGAATACACCTTCCAGGGCAAGGTTAAATATCATGCGACTGGCGACCGTGGTGTCTCTGTTCGTGTATTGCCGTACCACACTCTCCTACCTACATCAATCCAACCGGAACTCATTACTTGGGCATAATACAAGACAAATAAAGAGGGCAATTTCCCTGCCCTCTTTATTTTGATGACGATTTAATTACCAAACATCAGCTTGGGAATTTCTCGTAATTTGGGCATCCTACCAGAAAGCAGTGTTTGCACCTGGAAAAGACGCGCAGCCAACCACATCACCCCTATAATTGTCACTGACAGAATAAGCACACTTGCCACAATTTGAACAATAGGCACATTGATGATAGAAAGGCGCATAACCATTGCCATTGGTGCCGTCATGGGGAACAAGCTCATACCAATAGCTAATCCGCCGTTTGGTTCCGCAGCAAATTCTGAAGCAAAAATCCAGGGTAGCATCGCTGGCAGCACAAAAATAATCGTCAGATTAGGACCATCTGTCATCGAAGTTGAGATTGCACCAATCATCCCAAAAAACGCTGCAAACAACATATAACCCAAAACAAAATAGACCACTGCCCACCACAACAAGTTAAATGGCACATCAGGCAATGTGATTTCTGTTCCGTTCACCGACGATGACAGCAACACTAGTGCGCCAATATAAACACCAATCTGCAATAACCCTAATAATCCTAATGCAAAAATTTTACCAACCAACAATTGCATTGGACGCACAGAAGAAAGCAAAATCTCAATTAAGCGTGTTTCTTTTTCTTCAATGATGGTTTGCATTAGGTAACCGTTTGTTCCAAACAGTGCTAACGTCAATATAACAGCAAAGAGCGTGACAGTTCCTTCGTTTGTTGCTGGGTCTGCTCCGTTCGATTCACCAGGGCGTTCGAGATATGTCGTTTTTACGGTTATTGGATTAGCCAATAACAGCAATTGATCTAAACTCATACCATCATCAAGTAATTTGCCATATAACAGTTGTTGAACTGGTATATCTGTGATTGACCCAATAGAGAAACGCGGAGCAACCAAGCGTACTGCGCCTGTCTCCATATAATCCGCAGAGATGATGTAATAAACATCAATCTCGCCTTTTTGCAGCATTTCATCAGCAGTTGCAACATCATCAACTTCTATAAGTTGAGCCGTTGCACCGGGAACATCTTGCGGGGTCTCAAAATAATCTGCTAAATCAATATAAGCTGCACGCTTAACACCTTCAGCATCCAAAGAAAGTTCTGTAAATCGCTCTTGAATGCCTTGTGTTCCACCAGTAATCTGATTAACTAGAAAGAAAATGCCCATCGCAATAAGCGGCAGCCCAAAGGTCGTGAATAAAAACCCTTTACGGATGATGTTACGGCGTAATTCATAGATAAATACGTTCAGGATGTTGTTCATTACCCTGCCCTCCCGCGTATAACCTGTATAATTTCACGCGGGGTGATCTTTTTGCCATATAATAACAACCCCCAGCGGAAAACTTTTGAAGAACCCCATGTTGCCACAAATATCGTCAACAACAATAACAAAACTCCAAGAGCAATTTGCCACAAAGGCACCGCACCTAACCCCACACGTATCGTCATAGAAACCGGTGCCGTAATCGGGATCAAAGATAAAACGGTGGATAGTGTGCTGTTAGAATCTCGGATGAACTCCGTCAATAGAAAAAGCGGTATCAGATAACCAGGTAAATTAACCAATGCTGCATACTGATTACTCTGTTGCTCACTGCTTGCCAGCACACCAATAGCAGAGAGGATACTGCCAGATAAAAAATAGCCAAGCGCAAAATATACAATCCCAACCAGTATCACATCAAACGGTAAAGGAATGCTTTCTAGGAATGCTAGCGATTCAAATTGTGGACCCAAAATCAAAAATACAAAAACCAAGCCGATCCATACCGCCATTTGCGTTAAGCCAAGTAATCCTAACCCGATAATTTTCCCCATGAGTAATTGCATTGGCGTAATAGTCGTGATGATAATTTCCATAATGCGGTTTTTCTTTTCTTCAACTAAGCCATTCATCAAAAAACCGCTTGTGGTTTGTGTTGCAATCCAAAAAATAACAGCTAAAAACATGGGTAAAAGAAACAGAACCGGCAAAGCATCCAGGGATAGTTCACGTCCTGTATCTTTCAACTCGACAATCATCTCAACCGGATCACTAATCCGTTCGCCAACCATTCCATCAATTCCAAATTGATGGCTGGAATGCCACACAAGAAATTGGTTAAAAACACGGATCAAGTCATCCGGCTCATCACCATAGCTAACCATTTGTACTTGCCCGAACTCAACTTCATCTAAAGAAGCACGGTTCTCTTGTGCTGCTGCTAAGGCATCAAAATCTGCGTAGCCTGGCGGGATGACAAAGTAAGCTCCAATTGTCTCAGCTTCTAATGCACGCATCGCAGATGCTTCGTCTGCAAAGGGAATGAATGTGTAGGAGATCGTTTGTGGCAAAGACAAATCTGGAGAGATTATGTCAGCCAGATCAACATAACCAAATTCAGTTATATCCGGTTCGTCCTGTGGAGCTAAAACCAGAAAAACCAGTAACCACAATGAGAGAATAATCACCGGTGTACCAAAGGCTGCAAACAAAAATGCAGGACGTTTTAAGTTATAAAGATACTCCCGTCTGGCAATCAAAAGGATTTTAGACATTGGTTTTCTCCTTTTGAGCATATTCCGCTTCAACATCTTCAAAACGTTCACCAGCAACTTGAATAAAAATATCGTTCAAGCTAGGGATCGCCATTTCAAAGCGGGTAATATGATGATTAGGTGATTGGGCAATTGCCGCTAAAACCGCATCAGGCGTTGCATCTGGCTTCAAATAAAGGATTTGTCCGTTCCGGCTGTTATTCTCTTTTTTAATATAATCAACCCCAGGTAAGGTTTGCCATTCTCCTTGCCCTTCTACCACAATAGCATGTAACGCATATTTACGGCGCACCTCATCAACAGCCCCATAAAGAGCTTGTTTACCACGATTAATCATCAAAAGCCGATCAGCCATTTCTTCAACCTGGTACATTTGGTGAGTACTCATCACCACACTCACGCCCTGGTCTTTTAAATTGAGCAGCATCGCTTTAATTAACTGTGTATTAACTGGGTCAAGCCCAGAAAACGGCTCATCGACGATAATTAACTCAGGATCATGCAAAATTGTCACAGCGAATTGAACTTTTTGCTGCATCCCCTTGCTTAGTTCTTTCACTTTGCTATTGGCATTTTCTGCTAGTTCTAATTGTTCCAACAATGCCATACTGCGCTTATGTGCCGCTTGACGTGACATACCTTTCAGTGTTCCCAAATATGTCATCATATCAATAACTTTGACATCACGGTATAACCCACGTTCTTCGGGTAGATACCCAATACGGTTTTTAACCTCGTCATCAATATGCTGACCCAACACCAAAATTTTGCCGCTATCAGGACGCAGAATATCCAAAATCATGCGGATCGTGGTTGATTTACCCGCCCCATTTGGTCCTAACATGGCAAAGATTTCGCCACGATAAACATCAAATGTCAGTTGGTCCACGGCACGAAATGAGCCATAATTTTTGGTGATATTCTGAACAGAAATAGATTGTTCCATATTTGTTTTCCTTATTTTATTCCCCACAAAGGCACCCATATGATTCTATGTACTATTATGAGAAAAAATTATGGAAAACCAATGTAGATTACACTTATCCCCCAAAAATTGGGGGAATTAAAAAGCGGGCGTAACGCCCACTTTATTATTATTCATCTTCTGTTACAACTTGTAGATTCCTTAGCGTGTTGATGATGTTGGTGTCTGTTCGGAAAGCTTCTAATTCCGCCCGTGCTTGTGCCATTTCGTCCTCAATCGGTTGTAATTGTGGATCATAATCTGTTGGCATAGGATCATCTGGCACATAAAGTGCCCACAAATCAGTCTGTTCTGCGCGATCTGATTCAAGCTGTTCATTCTGCCATTGAGTAATGTACTGTGTCTGCAATAGCTGAATTTCCTCCGGTGCAGGTTCGCGCTCACCTTTTTCATCCACGATCATCACAAAATAGCCAAATTCAGTTTCAATTGGCGGTATAATATCCCCTACCTCTGCACGAAAAGCTTCTAACTCAAGTTGTGGCAGTGTTTCTTCAAACACATATAATCCACTACGCTGTCCGCCTGTCACGATAGATAATGTATCCCCCCTATTACCAGCGGCAGAGGGATCAATGGATAATTCCACGGCTAAATCCGCAAAATCTTCACCATTAGCCAAGCGATCTAGCACGTTTTGTGCCTCTTCTTCAGTTTCAACTAGAATATGCCGGGCACTCACAGCATCTGGATCATCATTTTTCCCTGTTACAAGGATCAGATGATAACCAAACTGAGTTTGAACAGGACCAATCACTTGCCCAACTTCGGCATTAAAAGCAGCTTCTTCAAAAGGTGGCACCATCACACCACGTCCAAACGTGCCTAAATTACCACCATCTGCTCCACTCGTTGTATCGAGAGAGAAACGTTGTGCCAATTCGGCGAAGTCAGCCCCTTCTTCTAAGCGTTGTAAGGCTAAATTAGCTTCTTCTTCCGTGCGCAGTAAGATGTGACTAGCGGTTATTTCTGGCAAAATTTCAATGATATGATATCCAAAGTCAGTTTGAACAGGACCTATAATATCGCCGACTTCTGCATTAAAAACAGCATCTTCAAACTCAGGCACCATCCGCCCCCGTCCAAATGTGCCCAAGTTACCTTTATTGCCAACAACACCCTGATCAATGCTATATTCTTCTAACAGTGTCTGGAAAGATTCCCCAGCAACTAAACGCTCATAAACTTCTTGTGCAGTCGCTTCGTCTTGTACACGGATGTGGCGGGTACGTACCGCTGGCATCGGCTCGATTGGAGTTTCTTCTGCGATAGTATTACGCACCAGGTCATACTCGGCACGACTACGCACAATTAGTTCCAGATCATCCGCAGTCAAACCGGAGTACATGGCAACATCCGCGATAAAATCCGCTTTGGCTTGTTCAAATCCATCCGGCAACTCACAATCAACCATTTCATTTCTCAAGCTGAGTAATTCCGCCCAATAGGTGTTGATGCTGCATTCCTCAACTTCTAAACCACGTTGAACAGCTTCATCATGATACAAAGCCTCTAATAACATCGTGTCATAAAGTTCGCCGCCAATAATTTCTTTCGTTACTAGGCGGTAAATTAAAGTTTGTACGTCACGAGCATATGGATTATTTGGATCATCCACATTTAGGGCTTCTACCCCAGCTAAGTCAACGAGGCTATTAAAAGCACGATAATACCGCAAGCGTTCATAACGCACCCGCGCCGCAAAATCCCCTAGCGTGATCTCGCGCTCCCCAACACGCCCAATGATAAGGGATAAATCAACATCTTCTGGCGGTTCAGGAATAGTATATTGACGATCATCTTGTGCTAGTACAGTAGAAAACACCAGCACAAAACTCATAAGCAACCACAACATTTTTATACGCATTGAATTCAACTCCATTTTTAGCAGGCAGTTTGCCTTATACAAAATACAAGGCATCATGCAAACAGCGTTGATTATACCCCTACGCATCCAAAAGCAATAGGTTGCATGTCAATTGAGGCTATTGTAAACTCAAATCATGCCAGTCTTAAGTATTTCGGCTATAATTAGCGCATAGAATAGTGATAAAGTGGTAGCCAACCCCGGAGGTTTTTTTAATGAAGAAACACATCCTCGTAGTTGATGACGAGATTGGTGCACTGACCTTAATCGGGATCATGTTAGAACGCGGCGGTTTTAGCGTCCTTAAAGCTAAAGATGCCACTTCTGCGCTTGCTGTATTGGATCAAAATACACCAGACATGATTATTTTGGACGTGATGATGCCCGGCATGGATGGAATCGAGCTATGCAAGGTCATTCGCCAACGAGACGATACCGCAGAGACCCCGGTGTTGATTCTATCAGCGCGTGGTGATGCCGAAAGCGTGATGAAAGGAATGGAAGCAGGTGCGAATGATTACCTGCCTAAGCCCATTTTGCACCATGACTTGGTTTCTAAGGTACGGTCTATTTTAGAAGAGGCACCAAGCAAATGATTTGCGTACAAAGAACGCTAATTTTTTGCGTTCTTTGTTCCTTACATATATGTCTTATCACTCACTTCCGTATAACTCACGGTAGATATTGTAGTTACTATAAATTCTTTGAATATAAAGCCGTGTGGAGTTGATGGTGATGCTTGCCATAAAACGGTCTGGATCACCACCAGATAAGTTTAGCCAATCAATGGCGCGCCCGGGTCCAGCATTGTACCCTGCTAGTGCAGCATACACATTACCATCAAATCGATTGAGATTTTCTGCTAAGAAAAATGCGCCAAATTCAATCCCCGCATAAGGACGGAATAAATCACGATGTTGATAATCTGCCCAATTAAGCTGTTCAGCAATATACTGAGCCGTGCTAGGGATCACCTGTGTTAAGCCCTTTTCGCCAGCAGCAGCGGTTGCGTTGGTGTCAAACAAGCTTTCATGCCGAATCAGTGAAAACAACAATAGAGGATCAAAACCATACTGGGCTGCCACCCGTCGCACTTCATCGCCATAATAAGCTGGATAACGCATCCGAGCAATGTAAGGTGGTACATCAATTGTGCGTTGCCCAGAAAGAATGATCAAATTTGCCGCTGCAAAAATTGACGGGCGATACGCGCCGATAATCCGCATATAAATCGCCAATTGATAAGATGCCAGCGCATTGTCTTTATAATCATCAATGACATCCATAAACTCAGTTGTTGCCTCTGAATAAGCACCAACTGCCCATAGTTCCCGACCGCGTACAATACGTGGGTCTTGTTCTAGCTCAAAAGAAAGGGGCCACAGCACCCCATCTTGCACAACCCCGAACTGTGTGCGCAGCCAGTTTTCTGCCTCTGTCACTTCTGCTAAATCATCAAATTCAAACACATAAGTCACAGGCGGCGTAAAAGGGGCACGCCCAGCGCGGATATCTTCCGCCCGCGCGCTATAGTAAGTATCTGGTGCAGCAGCAATAGCAGCGTTTAATGCGGCATCTGCTGCTACAGAATCCCCCCGCGCAAAAGCCAACTGTGCTAATTGAAGATAAACATCGGCTTGCTCCTCACCGGATGTTATAGCCGCCAGACGATTATAAATCTGCTCAGCTGTAACAATATCTCCTAGGGTGACAGCCGCAGAAGCCGCAAATTGCAGCCCGCTACGTGTTTGAGTAGCATTAGGGTATGTATCCGCTAGACGGATAAATACCTGAAGCGCGTCAGACGGTGCATCATTAGTCGCATAAAGATACCCAGCCCGCCATAAAGCCTCTGCGGCTGTTGCCTCTAAATAAGCATAAGTATCCGCAATCTGTAAATAACGCTCGATTGCACCAGGAATATCGCCTGATAAAAATCGCGTGCGACCCTGCTCTAACAACGCATCCCCAAATAGCGGCGTGCCACTGTGTTGATCAATCACTGTTTGGAAACTGATCAGAGCCGCATCATTATTACCAATGGCACGATATGCTTGCCCAAGCAATAAATACACCTGCGGGTTAACCTCTGTCAGCGGGGTGATTGACGTATACATGTTAAATGCTTCAATGGCACGAACATAATCACCAGCAAAAAAGCTCACCCGCCCCATTTGATATGGGTCAAGTGTTCGTCCATTTTGTAGCAAGAAGATCATCGCATCATAAGCTTCAGGGCGATCCTCATAGGTATTAAAAACGTGTTCTAAGCGCAATAATGCACGGTTTAAATCACCCGCTTCAATCCAAGTTTGTGCAGCCAAATAATCAATACTAGCGCGATATGGGACATTTTGTGCAAATGCCAAAATTGCGTCATATTCTGCTACAGCTAGATCATATAACCCCATCGAACGATACCGCCGTGCCACTTCTTCATGTAATGCTGCTTGAGGCACTGTACTGCGGTCAGATTGTGTCGCCAGTTGATAGCTCTGCATCGCATTGTCCATTTGCCCTAAGTTGACGTAAGCATCCCCAATACGTTCATAGGCATAACTATCAATTACCCCCGGACGGAGCGTTAAATATTGCTCAAAATCGTCAATAGCATCCTGCCAGCGTGATAAACCTAGATAAGCCTCTCCACGTAAAAAATACGCCTGCGCTGCACGATAATCCGTTGGAAAACGTGAGATCAAAATTGTAGATGCTTCCACCGCCTTATCAAAAAAACCTTCCCGCAAAGCTGCTTGCACCATGCCATAAGCTGCCGCGGCTTGAATGGTTTGCGGTGCGCGTTCCCCCATATCCAAAATAATCTCGTACCCATATACTGCATTTTCATAGTAGCCATCCAACAATGCGCGATCAGCAATTTGCAGTGCAAT
>RFHA01000444.1 GCA_003696565.1 Chloroflexota bacterium | reverse complement strand
GTAAATGAATATTTTTGTGAATAGTACACTATAATCGTCATCAACAAAACAAGTAGGAGATAATGAAGATGTCCAAACGGTACTCACGCATTCTTAGAACGTTACTGTCGGTCGGTATTGCGACTCTCTTTCTAATGGCGGTTAGTGGTGGTGTGTTCGCTCAGGAAGATGACACAACTGAAGGCGATCCTGCACCAGCGGAAACAGTGACAACAGAAGAAACTGTAGTAGAGGATGTAGTAGCTTTTGCAACGGTGGATGATGTCGCAACAGTGCAAACTAATCTAGATTACACCTGGATGTTATTAGCAGGCTTCTTGGTGTTCTTTATGCAAGCAGGGTTTGCCATGCTAGAAGGTGGGTTTATCCGCCAGACGGGTGTGGTTAACTCTATGGCAGAAAATTTTATGGATGCCTGTGTGACTGGTGTGTTATTCTTCCTCATTGGTTATGGTATTGCTTATGCGGATGGGTCTGGGTTTTTCGCCACGCCAGAGATTGCATTAGGTGGGGTGATGGGCACAGCCGATGGTGATGGTATTACGTTTATTGATTTCTTCTTCCAATTTGCTTTTGCTGGTGCAGCCGCCACAATTGCCACCGGTGCCATGGCAGAACGCACGGATTTCCGCGGCAAGTTAATCTATAGTGCAATTGTCGGCGCATTTATTTACCCCGTTGTTGTGTTCTGGACTTGGGGCGGCGGCTGGTTAGCGGAACAGGGCTTCCTGGATTTCGCTGGTAGTACGATTGTACATCAAACTGGTGGGATCATCGCGTTGATAGGCGCATTTGTTGTGGGTCCACGTGTTGGGCGTGTATTTGGCAAGCCGCCAAAGCCCTCTAACCTGATGTTGGCATCCTTAGGGGCATTTATCCTCTGGTTTGGTTGGTATGGGTTTAATGTGGGGTCAACATTAGCCGCAAGTGACTTAAATGCAATGGGCTTAGTGGCAATCAATACCACCCTGGCTGCTTGTATGGGGGCTATCACGGCGATGTTCTACGCTTATTTTGCCAAAGGTGGTAAGTGGGATTTACCGCTCATCCTCAATGGCTCATTAGCAGGGTTAGTCGGTATTACGGCAGGCTGTGCGTTTATGGCTCCTACCTCGGCATTGATTGTTGGTGCTGTGGCTGGTGTGCTGGTTGTGCTGGCAGTTGATTTAGTGGAAGCCGTTAAAATTGACGATGCCGTTGGTGCGTTTGCTGTCCATGGAGTTGGTGGCATGTGGGGTAGTATTGCTATTGGTCTATTCGGCTTAGAATCGTTAACAGGTAGCAGCAGCGGTATTTTAGTCGGTGGTAGTGCTGATCTGTTGATCGCGCAAATCTTAGGTGTGGTTTTGGTTGCTGTGTGGGCTGCTGTGACAAGCTTCATTATGTTCAAAGGGATTGCCCTGTTGGGTGTACTACGTATGCCAGCCGCTGCTGATGAAATCGGCATTGATGC
>RFHA01000443.1 GCA_003696565.1 Chloroflexota bacterium | reverse complement strand
GCCACGGTTGTTGTAGGCGAGGGCATAGTTGGGGTCGAGTTGAATGGCGCGGTTGTAGTCTTGAATGGCGCGCTGATAGTCGCCGAGATTGTTATAGGCAAGGCCACGGTTGTTGTAGGCGATGGCATGGTTAGGGTCGAGATGAATGGCGCGGTCGTAGTCTTGAATGGCGCGCTGATGGTCGCCGAGATCGTTATAGGTAACGCCACGGTTGTTGTAGGCGTAGGCATAGTCAGGGCGCAGGCGGATGGCTTCTGTATAGTCTTGAATGGCGAGTTCATGATTGCCTAAGTTTTGATGCTGAAGCCCACGACTGAAGAATTCTTCTGCACTGAGGTTTTGGGGCGTAGGCGCTGGAGCATCGGGCAGCTTTGCTTTTTGTTGCACCTCATACGCTTCGACTTTAGAGCTGGCAGGATGTATGACGGCATCCACCGAGACTTGCAAGCGCGACAGTAGTTTTTCCATCGCAGCCTCGAAGAACTCGTTGGGCACTTTTTGTGCTTGATAATTTTTCATTGGCTTGGCGAGGTCTGGGGGCAGGTATTGATCGAAGAAGCGCGGCTCAAATCCCTCGAAATAGAGCGGAACGATGTTGCGACGGTATTGGATGGCAGCCTCGATTTCACGGCGCACCCAATCGTTGGGGTTATCTTTGCAACGCAGGAGCGTAGCGGCGGTCAACACCAACACGAAATGGGCACGGCTTTTGATACTGCCCAAGATGACCTGCTCAAAGTCGCCACTTTTGATGCTGTGATAATCCAAGAAGACATTATAACCCTTCTGGACGAGATAATCATAAACCGCTTTGGCTTGGAAGTAGTTGTCGCGCCGATAGCTGATGAAGACTGTTTTTTCAATTTTGCCCATAGTGCGTTCCCTACAACATCATTTAAATATGTTGGCGATGATACCAAATTGTGCACTGATAGGCAAATAGTTGATGCACGAAGCGCTCATTTTTGAATTGTGTTGGGGTGGTGAAACGACTCCGTTTAGGATGCGCTCAATGCCTCTTGCAAGACCTCACACGTTTCGATTGCCCACTGACGAATCGCCGCCCAATCGCGATAGTCGCCGGGCGGCAAGCCTTTCACTGTCACCAGCCAATGCTCAAGTCCATGCAATTGATCGTGCTTAAGTTTCCCCGCAAAGATGCCAACACGGAGGGGTTGAAAGTCCAGCGTTTGCGCTTCTTCTCGATATTTGTGTTTGAGCGTGGTGCTTTCAG
>RFHA01000442.1 GCA_003696565.1 Chloroflexota bacterium | reverse complement strand
CATAAGCAGAACCGACAATGTAATGAATAAATGTTTCATTCGACCTTCTCCAATCGTGTGACCTGATATTGTGGATAGGCGTGGGGCTTTTCGTCTCCAGTGGAGCCGATGGTCTCAACATGAGCGGCAATAGTGACGCACCCTTCGTAAGCACCGCGCACGCTGCCGTCCTTGGATTGGTAGTTGATGCGAATTTCCGCCCATTCCGATGAGTCGCCCACACCCTTCGCCAGTTCAATATCGTGCCGCTGATAGGTCATCCAGCCCCAGCCCTCACGCAACAGGATGTCGCGCTCCATTGCCTGAGCAAAACCATAAGAGAGTGCCGCGCTACCGCGATATTTCTTGCCCAACGGCGTGAAGTCGCCATCGCGTTCGACGATGCGGCGTCCATCATCCGGGTCAATGAAGGCCCAATAATCACCGCGTGGCATGTCTATCAACGTTGGGGCGAAAACGTGTCCACCGAAGTGATTGACACGCCACACGCGCAGCTTATCCGTTGCCACTTCATCGCGCAGATAACGATACAGTGGATAGCCAAACTTGGCACATGCGACATCGACCGAGCCATGTGTGCAGACCATAATGTCGCGTACATCGTCGTTATCGACGCGGTAGGAGTCGAATTGCGGGACGGTCTCGGGTTTCTGTTGCAGTGCCCAGATCAGCTTGCCGACCTCGGCTTCTGGCATGAGGTATTCATGACGGTCAAATTCGGCAAAAGCACCCGCTGGACGAGTATAGTAGAGGAAGCGCCGATAACCCGGTATCGAGTAGGTTTTGTCGGGCGCAATGAACAGCGGATGAATGCGGGGACGCTCTTCTTCCGGCATGTTCAGGTAGACCCCGATCAACTGCACAAGTTCCGGCGGTAACTTATCTGGTTCCAGCAGGATGGCTCGTTGCCAGGGCAGTGGCAGTTCTAGCGCGAATGCAGTATCGAACACACCCGCATACCCGGCAGGGTCAAGCCCCTTCTCAATAGCCAAGACGTTGCAATAAGCTTTGGTGCTTGTCATCTCATGGTCTGTCATCATTTTTCCTGTTCATTGTGTTCCATTGGATACTTCTTGTGTCGCTTCGGGAGCGGGATCGGTTTCCACATCC
This sequence comes from Chloroflexota bacterium, assembly GCA_003696565.1. Lineage (GTDB taxonomy): Bacteria > Chloroflexota > Anaerolineae > Aggregatilineales > Phototrophicaceae > DAOTWY01. Next base: position 5,619 of record RFHA01000442.1, on the reverse strand, counting down.
GCTAGGAGCGGGTTGGGCGGGAAGCCCACGGATTCTATCGCAGCAACATCCTCAGCCAGAAACCAATCAGGCTCCAGCGAACCAACCTCAGACTGAAATTGCGGTGCGACTTCAGCTATATGTATCAGTGTGTTTCTTAATATAGTATCGGTCATAAAACGCTACACCTTGATCGACTCATTAACTTTGCCATTCGTGCTTGGCAGCACCTGACGCTCGTGCCGCCGCTGACCACGCCGCCCGATGGGTACACACATCGGTGTGCCAGTGATGGGATCGCTGACGACTTCAGCCTTCAGCCCGAACACTTGCAGGATATTCTCCGGTGTCATGACCTGCTCCGGCGTACCTTGTGCGACGATCTGCCCACCGCGCAGTGCCACGATGGTATCCGCATAGCGTGCTGCCTGGTTTAGATCGTGCAGCACCATCACAATTGTGCGTCCCTGTTCGTTCAGGTCATCGAGCAGGTCGAGCACGTCTATCTGATAAGCAAGGTCGAGGTAGGTCGTCGGCTCGTCGAGCAGCAGCACCTCTGTCTGCTGCGCCAGTGCCATCGCAATCCACGCTCGCTGCCGCTGTCCGCCACTGAGCGTATCTACCGGACGGTCTGCGAACATGGTGAGATTGGTGGTGATGAGAGCGTCTTCGACAATGCGTTCGTCCTCGCGGCTCCATTGCTGGAACCAGTTCTGGTGTGGATAGCGTCCCTGTGCGACCAGTTCATGCACGGTTAGTCCTTCCGGCGCGGTCGGTGACTGCGGCAGAATGCCAAGCTGTTTGGCGAGGTCTTTAGCCTTCATCGCATGGATGTCTCGCCCATCTAGATGTACGTTGCCTTTCACGGGTTTGAGCAGGCGCGATAGCCCGCGCAGCAATGTTGATTTACCGCAGCCGTTGGGCCCGACCAACGCGGTAATCGTCCGCTGTTGGATGTGCAGGTTCAGCTCGTGAACAATCATCGTGTCGCTGTCATACGACAGCGAGAGGTTTTCGATCTGGATTAAATCATTCAAATTCAAGTCCCCTAACGATAGCGATACAACAGATACATAAAATACGGTGCGCCAATGAGCGCGGTGACGATGCCGATCGGCAGTTCCGACGGCGCAATAATCCAGCGCCCGATGAGATCAGCCAGCACCAACAATCCGCCGCCAAACAGTGCCGTAATCGGGATCAAGCCCTCATGCGATGGCCCGACCAGCCGCCGGGTGATGTGCGGCGCGACCAACCCGACAAAGCCAATCGTCCCGGCAACTGCAACGGCTGCCGCTGACAGCGCCACACTGATGACTAGTAAGAACACCCGCTGTAATTCAACGCTTGCCCCCAATCCACGGGCGATCTCATCACCAAGTCCCAGAGTGTTTAATTGGCGTGCGGAGAGGATCGCAATCGGCAGCAACACCATCAGCCACGCGCCTAGGGTATGCACATGCTCCCAATTACGCCCGTAGATGCTGCCCGCCAGCCACACATAGGCTTGCTGCACATCATTGATGTCGCCAAAGACCAGCATGAAGGTCGTCAGCGAACCGAGTACCGCCGCGAACGCCACGCCGATCAGTATCAGGCGCACCGGCGTACTGCTGCCATGTTTCCATGAGAGCAAATAGATCGCGATAGCCGTCGCCAACGCCCCACCGAACGCTGCCCAGGGCAGCAGCGACAGCGGCACATCATCGAACCAGACAATGATCGACACCGCCGCCAGCCCAGCCCCAGCACTGACACCAAGAATGCCCGGTTCCGCCAGCGGATTGCGCGTGATGCCCTGCATGATCGCGCCCGATATCGCCAGTGCCGCCCCCACTAGAAATGCCGTCAGGATGCGCGGCAACCGGAAGGTATGCACGACGAGGTTGAAATTACGCGCGTCAGGATGATTCTCTGGCAGCGTGCCGGTGATGGTCTGCACGACTTCCCACGGCGTGATGTCGTATTCGCCATAGCTGATACTGACGACGAGCACAACCAACGTTACCGCCATAATCGCCAGCGCGACCAGTGGTACCCGACGGTCGACTTTCAGCGACAGTGGCAGATAGCGCGGACGGATGGTAAACCAGGTGGGTTTTGTCTGTGGGATATTCTTCGTATCAACTGCCATCAGCGTCGTACCTTCCAGCGTGCCAAATAGATGAAGAACGGTGCGCCGAGAACTGCCATCATGATGCCAACTGGTAGTTCCTGCGGGCGCAGCGCGATGCGTGCCACCACATCTGCGACCGTGACCAACACTGCACCCAGCAATGCCGAGTAGGGGATGATCCAGCGATAATCCACGCCAGCGATAAAGCGGGCGATATGTGGGATAATCAACCCGACAAATCCAATCGGTCCAGCTAATGCAACTGATCCACCCGCAAGTAAAACCACCATCACCGCCGCGATGCCCTTCACCAGCAGCGTGTTCTGACCCAGACCTTTAGCGACATCCTCACCCAGGCTAATGGTCGTGATCTGGCGGCTGATGAGCAGCGAACCGACGAGACCCGCCAAGACAATGGGTGCGGTCTGTTGCAACAACGGCATCTCACGCCCGGCTAGCGATCCTGCCGTCCAAAAGCGAATTTGATCCAGCGTTTCCTGATCCTGAATGAGAATGGCTGTCGTCAGTGACGAGACGAACGCGGTCAGGATAACCCCAGCCAGCGTCAGACGCAGTGGTGTGGGACCGCCGCGCCCTATTGAGGCGAGTCCATAGACGATCACCGCTGCCGCTGCCGCACCGATCAATGCTGCCACTGCATAGATCGACAGCGACGGGCTACCAACTAGATAAACAGTCATCACCACCGCGAACGCAGCCCCGGCGTTGATGCCAAGGATACCGCTATCTGCCAGCGGGTTGCGGGTCAATCCTTGCATGATCGCCCCGGCGACGGCTAACCCTGCACCAACCAACGCCCCGGCTAGCACACGCGGCAGGCGTACCGTCTGAATAATCAGGTGGTCGAATTCTGTTTCATCGAAGTTGAACAGTGCCGTAAAAACAACTTCCGGGGTAATGTCCGCCGCACCCAATGTGATACTCCATAACAAACAGCCAACTAGCAGCAGCGAAACAACTGCCATTCCGGGAAGCAGTAATGCCCGACTGCTCAGCAACCGAGTTGTATTGGTGGCGGCTTGTTTACTCTTTATCACCATGATTTAATTTCCATCGTCGTTGAAGATCGCTGCCAGCTCTGGCACGATACCTTCCAGTGCAAATTCCAAGCTCAATACACTGCTGTATTGCAACGCATCATCGTATTCAGCTGGGATAAAAACCACATTGCCGGCTTTGAATACATCAAGTTGCTGGATGAGTGGATCGTTTTCAATTGCTTCCTGCCCACCCTCGGCGAAACCCAGCCCCAGGAAAATCAACACATCTTGATCGAGTAGATCAATACGTTCAGTGCTGATATCGGCAAAAAAGCTCTCTCCAGCGATCTCATTTAGTTCATCAGGGATGACAAACCCGAGGTCAGTGAAAAATCGCCCGCGCCCGTCCTGAGCAGTATAGTATCCATAGGTGCGCGCATCACCATAGTTATAAGCCACAACAATGGTCTGCCCAGCGAATTCGGGATTTGCTTCGCGTGCTTCCGCAAATCGTGTTTCAACTTCAGAAATAAGCTCTTCTGCTGCATCCAGCTGCCCGACAGCCGCACCAATTGTGCGGGTGATCTCCTGCCATGGCATCCCGAAATCGACATAGTCGCCGGATTGCGCAATGGTCGGCGCAATTTGTGAGAGGGTCTCGTATTCTTCTTGAGTGATGCCTGCTGTTACCGCGCTGATCATATCCGGGTTGAGCGCGAGGATAGCTTCATAGTTCAGGTTGCCAAAGGGCATCACCAGAATTTCTGGCGTTGCACCACCGGCTTCATCTTCCGCCCAAGGCAGAAAAGCGATGCTTTCATCGGCGTACCAAGAGCGCACAGCTATCGGGATTACCCCCAGTGCTACCAAATAATCCTGCTCGGTATAACCGATGGCGACCACCCGCTCCGGTGCTTCTTCAATCGTGGTGGTACCAAATTTGTGCTCGATGGTCACCGGGAACGCGGCTTGGGCATCTTCTGTGGCTCCCGGTATTTCAACGTTCAGCGCATCGAGGATTGTCTCGACCAACAGTTCCGCCGATAGTGGTCCGCCGAACAGCCAGACATCCCCACCGAGATAATAAGCGCGGTCAGATTGCACAAAGGGTAGGCTATTCCACAGCGGCGAAGCTGCAAAAGCTTCGTTGACATCGCCCTGCGCCACATAGAAGAAGTTGGTGTCTTCAATTCCTGCGAAACCCTCAAAGCTGATCTCAGTGAAGCCAAATGGCTGCGGCGCATCATCCCAAGCATTTTCGAGACCAATCCGCTCCAGAACTTGTACGGCCATCGCGTTATCGGTGAATAGACGGAAGGTTGCAGTATCATTAGCAATCCAACCCTGAGATAAGATAAAGGTCTCATCAGCACGTCCGGCTTCTTCCAAAGCGGATTGCGCTGCTGCGAACGTAGCATCCAGATCAGCTATGACCTGATCACCTACATCTTCCAGACCCAACACATTCGCGATGGTCATAAACGTCGCCAGCATTTCATCATACTGCGAGGCACCACTTTCGGGATCAGGATAGCGATTGAACGCAATGGTTGGTGCAATAGCACTGAGTTCATCATAGTTGTTGGCAGAGCGGAAACTAGCTGTCAGAATCAAATCAGGCTCCAATTCAGCAATGAGTTCTAGGTTGGGTTCCTGGCGTGTGCCAACATCGATGGTATCTTCGCTCAGTTCAACAGAAATATCGACCCAATTGTTGTATCCCTCGATATCTGCTACACCGACCGGCTGCACACCCAACGCCAGTAAGTTTTCGACATATGTCCATTCCAATGCCACGACACGCTCGACATCTGCCGGCACGCAGGTAATACCCAGAGCGTGCTCAATCCGTGTGGTTCCAGCTTCGCAGCCAGAAGTATCCTGTGCGTCTACCACACCAGACCAATAAAATATCAACATCAGCAACAAAATTACTGTTTTTCTCATCGTTACATTCCTTGATAAGTAGAAAAGGGATGGGTTGTATCAATGCGGTCTATCTTAGAGGAGGTAATACCGAAATTTCCACGCACCGCGTTAAGAACATTCTAAACCTGATACAAGTGTAGGTTTCAGCGTAAATAAGACGCTCACATCGATTATGCAAAAAAACATATAACCCCATGTAAAAATGAAATATTATGTTGTGAGTTATTGCGGACTGGCATCAAGGTGGCAGTTTATTGCCTATCAGCGAACAAACGATATACCTTATGAGGGCTTATGGGAAGTAGTCAGTAGGAAAAACGACTATATCTTCGTAATGATGACCAATGAAAACATGGTCATTATGTATATGAAGGTGCTTAACACATAATATCCTATAGGTGTGAGAGCCATCTGACTGATTTAATATTGCCGAATTCATTGCGCTAATCCGAAATAAACGTCATAATTATCTGCGCGATATGATGAACCCAAGCAAAGTGATAACATGGCACGATTTTTTGTGAGTTATTCGCGCAGTGTAAAAGATGAAGTCGGCAAAGTCATTGACTTGCTGCGAGCAAACGGGCATGAAGT
>RFHA01000441.1 GCA_003696565.1 Chloroflexota bacterium | reverse complement strand
TTCATCTCAGCTTAGGGAGCCGTAGTGGTTTCGTTGGTAATGTGTTTGCTCCTCACCGGAGCGTCGCAAAGAATACCATCCTCACTTCCTCATGTCAAGGCTTTTCAAAGGCATTCATTAAAAACTTAGGACGTAACCTGCCTGCTTATATACCTCAAGAAATTAATTACACATCATCGTGTGGAAATACATCCTACACACTAGCATTGATCGCCTCATGCGGGGGGCTGAATTTGAGCCATTAGGAAATGTATTTATGGCGTGATGAATGTTTCCAGAGGATTGATGACCAAGTGCCCACTGTTTTTAGAGAGCGTTAACAGATACCCATTTATAGCTCACTACGCCCTTGCAATGCCCGTGTGAGTGTCACCGTATCCACATATTCTAAATCGCCACCTACTGGCAAGCCCCGCGCCAACCGTGTCACTTTAACACCCTTTCCATTCAACATATCTTGAATATAACGCGCTGTCATATCCCCTTCCAAGGTAGGGTTCGTCGCGATAATAATCTCCAAGATACCACCGGCTTCTACACGGCTGACCAATTCCTTAATTTTCAGGTCATCCACACCAATGCCATCTACGGGAGAAATTGCACCATGTAACACATGATACTTCCCAAGGTAACTGCCGGTACGCTCAATTGCTAACACATCTAAGGGTTCTTCTACCACAACAAGCGTCTTACTGTCACGTTTGTTATCTGCACAAATAGCACATGGATTTTGATGATCACTGGTAATGTTATAGCACACAGTGCAAAATGTCGTCTTTGTTTTTAGATCACGTAGCGCATCCGAAAGTGATTTTGAAAGTTCATCCGGCGCGCGCAATAAAAAAAACGTTAGCCGGGAAGCGGTCTTTGGACCAATCCCCGGCAAGCGTGAAAAAGCCTCTATCAATTTTGTAACTGGTTCAGGTATGGCGTTACTCATCACTTAAAAGCCTTTTTATGTATGCCAAACATTACCCAACCTTGTTAACCCAAAAGCCCACTTAAGCCTGGGATGTTCCCTAACCCACCTGTGATTGATTCCAGGCGATCTGCTGCCATTGTCTGGCTCTGTTCAATTGCTTGATTTACCCCTGCCACTAGTAAATCTTGCAAATCTGTTAACCATTCTTCATCACTGGTATCAATTGCATCCGGATTGATTTTAATGCTCTGGATGCGTTGATGCCCTGTAATCACAATCGTCAACGCGCCGCCCCCAACGGAGACTTCCACTGTTTCAGTTTCTAGCGCGGCTTGGGCTTCTGCCATATCTTGTTGCATTTTCTGGAGTTGTTTTAGCATACCTGCACCACCTGGCATACCCCCCATTGGCATTCCTCCGCTACGTTTCTTCGACATCTGAATATTTCCTTTCCTTAAATACATCATGCGACTAATTATAGGTCAATTCCAGCAGATTCCACAGGTTATGCGTCATCTGCGCTTTCATTTTCCAGTTCCGCCAGCATAGCAGACAACGGCACATGCGCCAGTTCCGCCTCCGCCATCGCATCCAGCATGGAGTCAATCACCGTCAGCGATTGCGGTAATGTATGCAGCAGATAAATCTGCCCGTTTTCCAGCGTATCGGTAAAGCGATTCATCAGCACCGCTTCACATTCATTCGGCGCACAGAACGTATCCCGCATATCCACACTCCATAACACCAGCGGCAACTCATATTCCGCACAGATGTTATACAGCGCGTTCGTCACAATGCCCATCGGCGGGCGGATTGCCACCGGATCATAAGCAAAGCCGAGTGCGTTTTCCATTTCTTCCAGCCAGGGATTGACCTCCCACCAGCGCAGGCGGCGTTCATCGGCTTCGGTGATGTCTGTGTGAGTATAAAGATGGCAACCAAACTCATGACCGAGATCATAAATCTGCTTGTATAAATCTTCCACCACCGGACGATTGATATTTGCCGTAATTGCCGAGCCTGGCGGGAAAAACGTTATGCTGATGTCCTTTTCAGCATATGCCTCCGCAATCTGTAACGCGACTTCCTCATCCCACAGATCATCATAGGTCAGGCAAATCTGCGGTAAGTCCTCTCGTCCATGTGTGATGGCGCGGACAATCTGCTGTGATGGTGCGAAACGATGCAGCGGCAGCATCAATGATGCAAACCCTGCCTGCAAAAAACGCCTGCGACTAATCATGAGTCTGAGTCCTCATCATTATCTTTATCATTTTCTATTGGAGTGATAATCGCACCAAGTTGACTACCTTCCTGCAAAAGTGGATCATCATAGATGATGTCATCTGGCAAACGTGTGTTATCCATCGAATCAACTAGCTTAACCTGCACCCGCAGACTAACCTTATGGACTTCCCACAAAGCGCGTTCCACAATAGCTAGTTTCTGCGTTTCACCATAAAGCCGTTTGAAATACAATTCATTATCGGTCGCAATATACAACACATTGCCCTCAACTTTGTTGACACGATAATATTGTAATACCGCCGGTGCGCTTCGGTTTAACTTGTTGAGGACTCGCAGCATTTCTCCCCAACGTGCTTGCACCACTTGCGGGTCAATCACTGGTGGGATGTCGCTCTGTGCATCTGTTTGTTTGGCATCTGGCTGAGCAGAGGAAACAGCTACAGTTGACTGCACCACCTGCTGAACAACAACCGGTTTTTCTTCTTCTTGGATACTATCAATCAATGCGAGTTCTAATGCGAGTTGTGGCTGCCACCCACCGCGATAATCATTAATTGCCTCATTAAATACACGGACAGCGCGCAATATGCGTCCGCGTTCAATCTGACGTGCTTGTTGTTCATACAATTCACGGTCTTCTGCAGAGGCTTCTACTAAGTCCGCACTGGCTGTTTGTGCTAGTAATATCGCCCGTAAATGTTCAACAACCTGCATACCTAATTGACGCGGATCACTACCAGAATCAATCGCCTGGTTCAAAATGTGTAGCCCATGTGGAATATCCCCGACAACAATCGCTTGAACTAATTCCCGCACGGCACGAACATTTGCCGTCCCTAAGATACGCTGCGCCACTTCCAGCGTAATATGTTCTGCTGGATCGCTCACAATTTGATCTAACAAGCTGATGCTATCACGTACGCTGCCAGTCCCCTGGCGAGCGATCAATTCTAGCGCGGCACGTTCAATATTCAGACCTTCCGCTTTTGCAATCCGCTCCAGACGATCTGCCACATCCATTAAGGAAACCCGCCTGAATTCAAACTGCAAGCAGCGGCTTTTAATAGTGGAAGGGACTTTATCAATTTCGGTTGTTGCCAACACAAAAATGGCGTGATCTGGTGGTTCTTCCAATGTTTTGAGCAGGGCATCAAAAGCATTCCCCGTAAAACGATGGACTTCATCAATAATATAGACCTTAAAACGCCCCTCGCCTGGGGTAAAAGCAATCTTATCCCGCAGATCACGAACATCATCGACACCGGTATGAGTCGCCGCGTCAATTTCAATCAGATCAAGAAAACGCCCTTCATTCACTGCCATACAAGAGGCACAAGCATTGCATGGACGTTGATCCGGGTCAGCGTTTTGGCAATTAACCGCCTTAGCCAACAATCGCGCGGTTGTAGTTTTACCTGTGCCACGCGGACCACTAAATAAATACGCATGGCGGATTCGTTCGGTTTTCAATGAATTACGCAAGGTACGTGTAATGTGTTCTTGACCAATCACATCATCAAATGTAATAGGTCGCCATTTTAAGTACAGAGCTTGTTCAGGCAATGGAAAAATTCCTTACAGACTCTTGTGGATGTCTTCAGTCTATCATAGGGTATGGGTGATTCGCAATTGATGAGTCGGTAGGTTATGGTGTTATAATGAATTTTAAAGATCAAAACTGAGATAAGGATATAAAAACCATGCCTGGTATTCCTGAGCTTTTAATTATTTTAGTTATTGTGTTGGTATTGTTTGGTGGTGCGGGGCGAATCTCTCGCTTGGGGGGTGAACTTGGTGCAGGGATCGCCAACTTCCGCCGAGGCTTAAAAGAAGGTGATAATGAAGAAAACAAACCTAAGTTAAACGACGAAAATTAATAAATCACCTATATCGCATGAGACATGATCCTTCATGTCCCATGCCAATTATTTCCACTTATTAATATGATCGACGCTACCATCCCCTTTTCACGAGGTAGATTGTAAAATTTCAGATATTTTTGACACAAATTAAGCTAAGTTGATTTATAATGAAACTTAATTGAAACCATTATAAAGCGAAGCCACAATGTCTCAAAAATTTGTGTTAATTATTGAAGATCACCAAGAAATTGGGGAAATTTACCAAATCACGCTCGATTCAATGGGCTTTGCCTCTCAACAAATTACCGACGGCAAAGAGGCTTTAGACTATCTAGAGCAAAATAACAAACCTGATTTAATTATTCTGGATATGAACTTGCCACAGGTCTCTGGACATTTTCTCTTTAAGAAGATTCGTTCTAAACCAGACTGGTTAGAAGTGCCGATTATTATTTCAACAGCCAATATGATCATCGCCAATACCCTAAGGCATGAACTCGGTGAAAATGATTTCTTGTTGGTTAAGCCAGTTCGTCCGTCTGACCTGCGTGCTACGATTAATGATATCCCCACACTCAACACAACCACCAAACTCGATGACAATCCATCAAGCAGCACAGCAGATACACCCGCCACTGAAATAGAGACACAAGAGTCATCCCCACCGGAAATATCCACCCAGGAAGTTCCCCTTACCAAAGACGACGAAGACGACAAAGACGACTCAGCTGAAATCTCATCTGGAAATTAAAAGAGGGAGTTATTCTCTTTAGAAAAACAAGCATCCATTAATCATGTGTGCCAGGGGAGTGATCCCTTGGCAACATGGGAAGAATTTTCTCAAGATTATAATATCCCCTTCTTTAATATATCTACGGTACGCGATAAGTTGATTGCACATTGCCATCTTCATCTCGCAGGGTCAATACATCCCCCGGCTGTAAAATTGCTTCTTGCTGCCCCCAAAACAGGTTAATGGGGGTGTTGGTGCCCTCTCGTGTTAAGATCGTCACCCCGCCGCCACTAAACAAACGTCGGTCTGCTGGGAACGTATAAGTATTGCCATCTGCGTCCGTTAAAGTCCATCCCCCAATGCTTGTTGTGTTCCCCGTGTTACGAATAACAACACTTTCTAGGGTAATATCCCCGGCACCAATGACTTCAACAATCTCCACTTGTGCATTAACAGCTGTAGGTGCCAAAGTCAATGTTGGGGTTGGTGTTGCCGCGCCGTCCGCAGTGCTGTTGGTAGCATCTGGTGCAGTTGTTTCCCCTGGTACAGCTGTAGCATCTTCATCTGCTGGATCATCTGTGGAATCACCTTGTTGGATAAACGCTTCAATCGGACACCCTTCCAGTGGGATAATTAAAATCTCTCCGATCTGCAAAAAGCGTGCGTCCTCTTCCGTCAAGTTGTTAACCGCCAACACATCAAACACACTCACACCATATTGTTCTGCGATGATAGACGGAGCTTCGCCACTATCAATGGTATGCGTAATACAGCCTTGAGGTAAATTATCTAATTGCCCAGCAGCAACTGCCGTCCCAATATCTGGCGGGACAGTTTCCAATGGCGACACAGTCCCCTGGTCAAGCGCGCCGGCAGGGATTTCTCGCTGAACAGGTGTCCCTGGTCCTGGTGTGGCAGTGATAATCATCACCTGTGGCGTTGTATTTGGATTGGGTGTGGCAGTGATAATGACTTGAAATGTCACAACACGCTCTGTTACCTGGCTGGTATCATCATTTCTCATCAACGTAATAACACCAAATGCCACCGCAGCAGATAACGCCACATTGAGTAACAACAGCGGGATTAATCGTACACGCATAAATTCTATTCCTGTTTGGTTTCAAAATCCTCAAAAATCACTTCAATCTTTAAGTTACCACATTTTACACGATCACCAGACCGTAAGGGATATGGGCGAGAACTTTGTAGCTGCTGTCCATTCAAAAACGTGCCATTGGTACTATTCAGGTCTTTAATCATCATCCCTGTGCTATCTGCCATAATCATAGCATGTACCCGAGACACACCGTTGACCCCCGCATCATATGGCATGAGATCAATATCAATATTAACCTTGCCACTACGAGTCTTGCGTCCGATAATCAAATATGGCGTGAACTCATCAAAAACCAACACACTGGCATCTGGCATGATAATCCGTAAGCGATCCGGTATTGGTGCTTCAACCAGTTCCACAGCCCCCAACGGAGCCACTTCAGATGGATCAAACACCTGTGTAGAAAATGGATCATGGTTTTCATTTTGTTTATCATCCAGAATGTTGGTGTCAAAATCAGATGGCTTTTGATTTTTTTCAGCTGATTGAGATTGATCTGAATTACCTTGACTCTGGTTTTCTGTGCTTTCCGGGTCATTGAACTGTTTATCTTCATTCTGCATGGAGATTACCTATTTTTAATCACGGCTTCCATAATAAATTATAGCAGGGTAAGCGTTTTGAATAATCCAGTGTAAAAATTCGTTTATATGCTATATTAACAAACAAACCAAGTAAAGGGAAACAATCACAATGCCGTACTTAATTGATGGTCACAATCTGATTGGCAAGTTGCCAGATATTGACCTAAACGACCCAAATGATGAGGCATTGCTTGTCCAAAAACTAAGTGGGTTTGTGGCGCGTACCAAGCAAAAGTGTACCGTTGTTTTTGACTCTGGCTTACCTGGTGGTGAATCACGGATGTCTACGCGCGGTGTCAAGGTGATTTTTGCACCACATCAAAGCAATGCCGATCAAATCATTATGGAACGCATCCGCAAAGAGCGAAATCCCAAAATGCTCATTGTCGTTTCTTCTGATCATGAAGTGTTAGACCAAGCAAAATTACGTGGGATGCAAACCTTAAAATCCGCTGAATTTGCCGCTCTATTACAACGCCCCGCCCCGCCCATAAAACCTGGTGTAGACGAAGATGCCAACCTTAAACTCACCGATGCTGAAATAGAAGAATGGCTTAAAATCTTTGGGGAAGAATGATGTTCAATAAAAAGGATGAAAACACATATGTGGATGATTTACGGTGCCACCGGTTACACAGGTAAATTATTAGTCGAAGAAGCGGTTGCACGTGGGCACAAGCCAATTTTGGCAGGACGCTCTGAAGCAAAGCTCAAACCATTAGCGGCGCAACACGGTTTGACATATATGGCGTTTGAGCTAGATAACCCGCATTATGTCGCCGAACAAATCAACAAATCTGGCACGACATTGGTGTTACATGCCGCTGGACCGTTTACCCATACATGCGCACCTATGCTTACCGCCTGCTTAGATAACGGCGTACATTATCTAGATATCACTGGCGAGATCAACGTATTTGAATATGTCTTTACACATGACTCTGCCGCTAAGCAAAAAAATATCGTGTTGTTACCCGGCGTTGGGTTTGATATTGTGCCAAGCGATTGCCTGGGGCGATATGTTGCTGAGCAATTACCAGACGCAACCGAATTGGAAATTGTGATTTCTGCCCTCAGCCCAAACAAAGACGATTTTGGCATGTCCGCCGGAACGCTTAAAAGCTTTTTAGAGATGCTGCCACGTGGCAACCAAATCCGGAGCGGCGGCAAACTATTGCCTGTCGATTTTGGTACACATACAACAAGCGTTCATCTAAACGGTCGCACATTACAAGCGATTGCCATTCCCTGGGGAGATGTTAGTACAGCGTATCGCACGACTGGCATCCCAAACATCACCGCTTATATGACTCTACCGCCGTCTCAAATCCGCCTCATGAAGTTATTCGGCACGCCGTTGCGTTGGATGATGAAAAGCCAGATGATTCGTCAATGGGCAGGACGACAAATTGACCGGCGTATCACCGGACCAAGTGAGCATACCCGCCAAACTGCCCGTTCTTATATTGTCGCCCGCGCCAAAAACGCCACAGGCGAGCAGGTTGAAGCACAGCTAGAAACTCTAGAAGGGTATCAATTTACCAAGTTAGCCGCAATTCGAGCGGTTGAGCGTGTTTTAGATGGCAAGTTCAGCGGAGCATTAACGCCTGCAGGGGCATTTGGGGCAGATTTTGTGCTGGAAATTGAAGGAACGACTCGCAGTGAATCATCACAACTTAATTAAGATTATCCCAACAGCGCAATAATGTGATATACTGTTGCCAATCTGACCATTATTGATGCAAGGATTATGGACATAATCGACAGTTTTATATTAGCTGCTACCGCCCCTACCGGTGAAGCATCCGGTACATTAGGCGGCTTATTGCTCTTTATCACCATTGCAATTGCTTTTTCATTTCTATGCTCTATGCTAGAAGCAGGCTTGCTTTCCACCCCATCAACTTATATTGAAACCAAAGCACAAGATGGCAACCGCGCCGGACGTTGGATGCAGATGGCAAAGGAAAACGTGGACGAACCGATTACAGCCATCCTGACACTGAATACTTTTGCGCACACAGTGGGGGCTGCAGGTGCCGGGGCACAAGCCGTTGGCGTATTTGGGAGCCAATGGGCAGCCGTCATCACATTTGTGCTGACCCTGCTCATCCTGATCTTCTCCGAAATTATTCCAAAGACCGTTGGCGCAGTTTATTGGAAACAACTTTTTACATTTAATGCCTACACCATTCGGTTCCTGGTATTGGGGTTGTATCCGGCAGTGTGGGCATTTAAAGCGATGACCCGCTTAATTACACCAGAGGAAAAACTCCCCACCATCACCCGCGCCGAAATTGAGATGATGGCACACATCAGCGCAGAAGAAGGCTCTCTCAATGAAAACGAGAACCGTATTCTAAAGAACTTGCTACACCTCGATAAAGTGCAAGTTGGGGATATTATGACCCCGCGCACGGTTGTCTTAGCGTTTCAACAAGATATGACTGTTGGGCAAGTTTTAGAAACCAGCAAGCAGCGGATGCTGCCATACTCCCGCATTCCAGTTTATGGCGAGAACATCGACGACATCACCGGCTTTATCCTGCGCTATGATGTGTTGAAATACGCTGCAGCAGATCGCCATGATATGCGTTTGAAGGACTTTTTACGCCCCATTCATGCTGTACCAGAAACACTCGTTCTCACCAAGGCGATGGATGTTTTGATGCAAAATCAGCAGCATATCCTACTGGTGATTGATGAATATGGTGGGACAGCCGGAGTCATCACATTAGAGGATGTGATGGAATCTTTGCTGGGTGCAGAGATCACAGATGAGTCTGATTTGGTGGAAGACCTGCGTAAACTCGCACAACAGCGTTATGAACGGCAGCAAACAATTTTGGCAGCAACTGAACTAAAACCAACTGCCAATGGCGCACGCCCAACGCAAGAGGTTGATTCTCATCAGCCTGCATCGCAATCAACACAACCCATTGAGCATGAACAACCTGAGCCTATACCAGTAGATAACGAGGCAGACACCTAAAGAGAAATCTATCCCTCATACAAGTGGATGCTTGGTGGGGGTGCCTGGTGAACGCGGATACTTAGCAGGTGTTTTACCTGTTTTTTCCACGATCACAAGATAATGCAGATAATCCAGCGTGGGGAGTTGCACAGGTTGAATAACCTTAAGCACCCCGCGCAATTCCTTCAATGCTTTTTGCGAATCGGCCGCTTCTTGTTGAGCAGTACTGCCTTTCATCGCCACACATAGCCCCCCAATGCGTGCTAATGGCAGCAAATATTCCAGCAAAATAGGTAACCGAGCAACTGCTCGTGCCACGACCAAATCATAATGTGCGCGGTAGTGTGAAATTTGCCCGGCTTCCTCCGCGCGTGCTTTGAGGGTGCGGGTATTTTTCAACCCAAGTGTTTTAATCACATGTTCCAGGAAATTGATCTTTTTGCCGGTGGAATCCATCAAGGTGACATGAACTTGTGGAAAGAGAATCGCCAAGGGCAAACCAGGAAAGCCTGCCCCTGTGCCAACATCAATGACATTAGACCCATCTCTAAAAGGAGAAACAGTCACCAGAGACATCGAATCTAAGAAGTGCCTAACCGCCATCTCATTCGGGTCAGTGATGGCGGTTAGGTTTGTGTGGCTATTCCATTCCAGCAGTAGATTAGCATATTGTTGGAGCGCGTTGTGCTGTTCTGGTGTAATAGTCAGGCTGAATAGGTCTTTTGCCTGCTGGACAATATCGATCATGGTTATGGATTCAAATATTGATAGGGCCACGGGTTATGGCTGACAGGCACCCCTTGTAAATTCGGCAAGACGGTAAACTCACACCCGCTAACCAATTCCGGGTAATCTGTGCCAGGTCCGTATTCATCATAGCCATCAAAAATCGGTTTATCCCAAGTTACCTTATATTCAATGTAATATTGTCCGGGGCGTAAATTGCCTAAAACGGAATAATAGAACACCCAATATAAGCCGCGTTCCCGCCGGATGCCTGTTGTAATTGGGTTTGGTAGGGGTAATGTTTGATAATAAGTAACGGAGTAGTTTGCGTTTTCAATGTGGTCAAGTAGTTGGTCTTGTGTGCGTGCAAACCATGACCAAAAGACAATAACATTGTCTGTGTCATAGATAATACCAGGTTCTGCCACATCATAGTCCTCACATTCCGCAAAGACTAGCCCCGGTGTTTCTTGACGCGGGAGAATAAATTCCTCACGTGCACCAAGTTGCACTAATGGTTTTTCTGGTGGGATATAGTTGGGATTTACCACACCACCAAACGGAGACAAAATAGCACTAGTGCCATCCGAAAACTGTCCATTACTAATGGAAGAGGTGGTAGTCGTTGTCGTGGATGATGATGATGAGGGTGTGCTAGTATCCCCGGCTGGTGCGCTGGTGTTATCTCGGCAGCCATCCTGCAAATCCGAAACATAATCACTCCACACCGCGTTACTCGGGTTACCTTCCACGGCAATAGCAGTATACATACTACCAGCAGTATTGCCTGGGATCGTCCCGCCGGAATAGGTCACCGTTTCAGAAAAGTTATAGCTGCCATTCACCTGCACACGGCGCAAGCTCGTTAATTCGGTTCCAGCACCACCGGGTTGAGAAAAGATTTGATAATAAATATCGTAACCAGGCTGCATCACACCGGTGAATTGCACCACAGCGCGGTCTTCACATAAGACCACAAAAATTTCAACAGTGGATTGCGCTTGTGTATCATCCGTTGTGTCATCTTGTGCCATAATACCGCCCGCCACACAGAACAACACAAGCAGAAAAACAAACCATTTGTGGGTCATAAAAAACCTCCTGTTCACATAAGACCAATAATACCGCAAAGTGTGATAAAACTCAGCCCCATAAATCTTACGTTTAACCACCGATATTGCGAACATTAATGGAATAAAAATTAATTTAGAATTTATAATAGAAGTAATCATCAAGGCTTTATTGAGGTTTACATCATGAACGAAACCATCGAACTAGGTTTACCAATTCACTCATCTGTTCCAGGCTTTAAGTTATTAGATCATCAGCAAGCACAGGTCACGCTAGAAATGATCATGGGCAAACGCGGCGCGTTATTGGCGTTTATTGGTGGAATATGGCATCAAAGCAGCGTTCGGCGAATCTTTTGGTTACAACGACACGCCTATAAGTTCAGTATGTTAGAAACACCAGTGACACTTATTTTAAGAGAAACCATCAGCACATTAAACGGGTTTCATATGAGTAGCCCGTTACCGATACCTTTCCCAACATTAGCAGATGAAGATGGTGCAGTACATCACGCTTATAAAATGGATCGACACCCGGGGGTGCTTCTGATAGATAAACATTACATTTTGCAAGAAAAGTGGCTGATGCCTACAGAGCGTGTGTTTCCTGAGGTACAAGAGGTTTTAAAAACAATTCAGGGGATAACATAATGGGTCCAACAGGATTCGAACCTGTAACCGAGCGGTTATGAGCCGCCTGCTCTGCCGTTGAGCTATGGACCCGATATTGGTATCTTACGAATAGCATGCCAAAAAGTCAATAACAAAAAAGACGCAACTTATTTGATTGCGTCTTTTGAGCGGGTAACGAGATTCGAACTCGTACTGAGACCTTGGAAGGGTCGCGTGCTACCATTACACCATACCCGCATTTAGTCGGGGTGCCCGGACTCGAACCGGGGACCTCACGGACCCAAACCGTGCGCGCTACCGGACTGCGCCACACCCCGAATAGTGTTATTTTACCACTGTGCTTTTAGAATGTCTATCCACGCTTATAAGTAATAGGTGGTTAGTATTCAACTTGCGCCTCATTGTAATGATTTCTGGCGGAATTTCAAGATACATTCCTCAGAATTTTCGCAATTCAGCTCATGGAATTTCTTAAAGGACAAAAACGAGCGTGATGATCACGCCCGTCTAATTTGAAGAACACTGTCAGATTATGGGTAGAGTAACAAGCAAAACTGTTTTACGCTTGTGAGAACTCAGCAATCACTTGTTGTACCCATCCTTTGATGCGCTGTGGGGTCATCTCACTCTGACCTTCTTGATCTACGCCTAACCCCATGAAGTGATCCTCAATTTCGGCTTTGGATTCTTCATATTGGTATGTGTCGTTCTTCCACATCCCATAAAGGTCTGCACCTTGCTTGAGGACTTCATCCGCCAGCACACCTAGCGCATCTAAAAAGTTATAGCCGTAACCGTTTTGATCCCCTAACCCAAACAGCGCGATTTTCTTGCCTTTAAAGTCCATTTCTGCAATACGCGGCAGGAAAATATCCCAATCATCTTGAAGCTCACCGGTGTTCCAGGTTGGGATGCCAAAGATGAGGTAGTTATATTTAAGGATCAAATCCGGTGTAGATGCGCCAATGTTATGGACATCACATTCCCAGCCATCAACGCTGTTAATTTCCGCCTGTAATTGATAGGAAACGGCTTCTGTATTGCCGGTACTACTACCGAAAAATAAGCCTATCTTATTTGCCATGTAGACGACTCCTGTAAAACGCCACTTTTATTCGTTAAATATACCACAATCAAAAGGCATTTACAGCTTAGAAGTTAGTGACCAAGTGCCAGCACTTCACGCTCCACACGTAGCCCTACCCGTTGCCCAGGTTCATACACATCCCAAGGTGCAGCGCGGATCATCAACGGGGTATTGTCATCTAAGATAGCTTCTACACGCAAGTAATGCCCAAAGAACTGTGTGTTCGTCACAGTAGCTTGCGCTTGCCCATCTTCACAAGCAACAATGGCGATCATTTCCGGGCGCAACAGCAAATCTACCTTGCCATGGGCAGCTTGTTGGAGAGGTAACATTCCAAACACGCTTGAGGCTGTCATTCCATCTGCATGAGCAGAGATGAAGTTGGCTTCTCCAATAAAGGTTGCAACACGCTTGCTGACGGGCTGATTATAAAGCTGCTGCGGTGTACCAAACTGTGCCATATGTCCGTCAAACATCACAGCGATTTTATCCGCTAAGCTGAGGGCTTCTTCCTGGTCATGCGTGACAAACACACTCGTTACACCAGTTTGCTTAATCATATTGCGGACTTCCTGCCGCATTCGATGACGCAAAGCAGCATCCAAATTAGAAAATGGCTCATCCAACAAAATAACATCCGGCTCCGGTGCTAGGGCACGTGCCAAAGCAACACGCTGCTGCTGCCCTCCAGAAAGCTCATGTGGCATCCGCTTGCCTAAACCATTCATGCCAGCCAGTTCTAACATTGCTGCCACGCGGGACTTTTTATCTCCAGGGTAGCGATTCAAGCCAAACAGAATATTTTTTTCAACACTTAAATGGGGAAACAGGGCATAATCCTGAAAAACCAAGCCCACACGTCGGTTTTCTGGCTCTATCCATGTACCATGACCAGCAACCAGCTGATTATCAATCATAATTTCACCAGAATCAGGGCGTTCCAAACCGGCGATTAAGCGCAACGTAGTCGTTTTACCACATCCACTATGCCCTAATAAAACGAGTATTTCCCCTTTTGCCAGTTTAAAGGATATATTATCAACAGCGGTCAACGCGCCGTAATGTTTACTAACATGCTTAATGTTTATAACCATTATCACCTATCCGCATGAGGATGAGGACAGGGATCAACCCGACTGCCAAAATGGTCAAAGCCGGGATAGCCGCCGCTGTCCAGAACGCTTCATGCGCCAAATTATACGTGGAAAGAGCTAATGTATCCAACCCGAAAGGGCGTAACATCATGGTGGCGGGAATTTCTTTCATGACATCCACAAACACTAAAACCGCCCCTGCTGCTGCACCTGTACTAACCAGCGGGAAATGTACACGCCATAACACACGCCAGGGTTTAGCCCCTAAGGTACGGGCTGCATGTTCCATGTTTGGCGTAATTTTCTCCATGCTGGATTCCACGCTATTAAAGCCCACCGCCATAAAGCGCACCACATAGGCGTATAACAGCAACATCATTGTGCCAGAAATCAACAGGGTTGGATCTGTGCGCCCCAAATGCGCCTCAGCAAAATCAGTGATACGATGGTCAATCGGCGCGACAAAAAACAACACACCTGCTGCAATCACAGCACCGGGCATGGCATACCCTAATGTCACTAAGCGTGCGATGAATTTGGGCAATTTACGCTCTCCCATAATCGAATTTGCACGCACACCATACGCGACAATCAACGCCAATAAACAGACCATCCCCGCAGTGACGAGTGAAAGCCCAACAGAAGTTGAAACTTGTGGCATAAAAGCCGCTTGCCAATCCCCAACTGGAGACGGGCTATTCACTTCTTCAATCACCCAAGCAATGAGCTGCATAAGCGGTAACACAAATGCCGCAAACAACAACGTGCTTAGTACACCAGTTGCAGCATAGCGTCCCCACCCGGTAAGCGGCACCCGTTCAAAACGCCGCCCCCGCGCCCCGGCTTGATAGTATTTGGCACGTCCGCGTAATGCACGCTCCAAAAAGATCATCCCCAAAGCGAACAACAATAAAAAGGACGCTAGTTCTGTAGCTGTTTGCCGGTCATAAAACACGTCCCAAATACGGACAATACCCTCGCTGAGTGTAGGCACACTGAAGAAGCTTACCGCACCATAATCGGTCATAGCTTCCATCATCGCTAGCACAGCCCCAGCGGCAATAGACGGGCGTGCCATCGGCAATACCAAGCGGAAAAAAGTGCGTGTGCGGCTTAAACCCATCACCCGCGAGGCTTCAAAGGTGGCGGCTGCTTGTTCACGAAAGGCTGCCCGCGCCAGTAAATAAACATAGGGATACAACACAAGCGTCATTACAACAATTGCCCCACCTAAGGAGCGAATTTGTGGGAACCAATCACTTGTGCCAAACCATACCCGTAATTGTGATTGTACTGGTCCGCTAAAATCAAAAATCGCCATAAAGACAAAGCCCATGACGAACGTTGGCACTGCCAGCGGTAACAGCAAGAGACGATCAAACCACCGCCGCCCAGGAAAATCATATGCAGTCACCAGCCAAGCTGCCCCCACTCCCACAATTAACGTACCAACACCTACCCCTATCAATAAGCCTAAAGTCGCTTCGATCATGCGGGGTAAGGTGTCATTTTGCCACTGCCGCCGCCATAGGTCTAACGATGGTGGGATCAATTCCATCACCAACGTAAATAGCGGGATAACTACCAACAGGGCAATCAACACCGGCAAAATAAGCGATGTCCAACGGGTATCTAACCGGTAAGACCGCCAACGAGGTTGTTGGTGGGTGGTTGTTATATCTTTAGGGCGGCTAATTGTAACCTGCATAATTTACTCCAAAACAGCTGTCTTAATTATCAATCACTCAGTTGTTGTTTAAAAGTGTTGTTTATCATTAAAAATGTTGATATTTTGCCAGTTTATTTTTTTGCTCAGTTTATTTATTAATACATATGAATCCCCGCTCATTGACTGAGCTAGGGATTCATACCAACCAAACTCCAGGGACAGCATGAAATACCGCGCCCCTCAAATAATTTATGATTCGTCGAATCCGTAACCTGTTTCTTCCAACAAGGTCACTGCGGCATCCTGATAGTTGCCATATTCATTAAGCGGATAGTTGGTATCCAGAATAAACTCACCAAAGGATGCAATGGTTTCATTCCATTCCGCTTGTGGGTTAGTGGGATATTCAAAGTTGCTACCAGGGAAGCCTTCCGGTGCGCCACTTTGACCCTCTAATGAACTCATGAATTCAATAAAACGCACGGCATTTTCGTAATTGCGGGCGTTGGCAGTCACCCCTGCGCCATTGATGTTAAAGAACACGCCAGTCGTATCTTGGTTTAACCAACGAATAACGACGTTCTCAACAGCTGGGTCTTCACTAGAGACCAACCGCCCCATGTAATAATGATTCACCAGTGCGACATCACACTCACCAGCAGCAACCGCTTGGATCATACGGGTGTCGCTGTTAATGTAGGTCGGATTATTCGCCACCCAGCCGGCAACAACTTCTGTTGCTTCTTCCTCACCGAGGTTATAAATCAACCCACTGACCAAAGACACGGTATAAATATGAGAAGCTGGACGCATACACAGCCGCCCTTCCCAAATGGGATCAGCCAGGTCGGCGTAGGTGTTGAGATGGTTTTCCAACTCATCCTCGGTCACCGCCTCGGTGTTATAAACAGCTGTACGGGCACGGATGCTCAAACCAAACCAATAGTTATCTGGATCACGAAATTCCGGGGCGATGTTTTCGGTCAAGATTTCTGATTC
>RFHA01000440.1 GCA_003696565.1 Chloroflexota bacterium | reverse complement strand
TTTTCCTTCTAAAGATAGAAATTTGCCACATTGATTTTCATCAACTCTTCAAGCGAAGTACACCCGACCATCTCAACGAGAGCTTGATTCCCATTGATAACCCATCCATCTTCAGTTGTACGATAAATCCCCACAGGTAAATTTTGGATCATCGCTTGGTGTGATCTCTCATTAGTGATCAACTTTTGATTCGCTAAACGAATTTGGTAACTGCTTGATGTGGTGAGGTGCTGTGCATAAAACATGGGTAACACAAAAAGGATGACAGACCAACCGCCCCAATCCAATAAGATCGGTTCTTGATAGATGATAGCGACTAATAATGAGGGAGGGGCTGCTAGTAGGTTCATAAAGGGAAAGCCATAGTCATTTCGGCGTAATATTTGGCGTAGTGGCTTTTTCTGCCGGATGATAAATGCCAGGCTAATAGCTGCCAAATTAAAAAGATAGAAAGTCATCATCAAGATAACTGCCACTAAGATACCACCTAGAGAACCTAATTCAATGGATGTTTGGTCGTATATAACACTATAGACAATACCAGTACCAGCAGCTGCAATTCCATAAATGAGATGGTTATTAACTTCAGTTTGCCAGCCATAACCATGCTTGGTAAAAGCACGTGGATTAATTGAGAATATGAGAACAAGAAGTGCTACCAACCAGGGCGGGAAGATAAACATCATGGCAACAACAACCGCGTCAATAGGGGAAATCAGCATATCTGCCGTTTCAGATTGCGTTGTGATCGAAAGGAAGATCAAAGCAGACCAGAATAGAATGTCGATCCAGTTGATGGGTTGTTCAATGGGGAAGACGACAAGAATAACCAATAAAATCAAATAAACAGGCGTTAACAGTAACGTGACAACGAGCTTTTTATTAGACATATAATTTCGCCGATATGCGATTTTTCTTAAATTTTATATTGTGTCTCCTGATTCGTAAACTTAAGTTTCAATCAATGTGGGTAGTTCAACGATAACCGTTGTTCCTTTATTCACCTGGCTTTGAACAATAATCTGCCCTTGGTGCAATTCAACTGCCTGTTTGGCGATCGCTAACCCTAACCCCGTGCCGGGAAATGTTTCAGCGTTTTTGGCACGATGAAAAGGCTCAAATAGGTGTTCTAAATCTTCTGCTGGAATGCCAATGCCCTGATCGCTGATCTGAATTCGCACAATGTTCCCGCTATTGTGGATATTTAAAGCAACCTCACCGCCATGAGGTGAATATTTTAAAGCATTTGTGAGTAAATTGCTTAAAACTTGGCGCATTAATTTACGGTCAACACGTGCGTAAATGTGATGATCTTGAGCATGAAAGTGTAAGCGATGAGTGTGACGGTGTGTCAGTTGAAATTCATCAAATAATTTACGACAGTATTCGACAATGTTGATTTTTTCTAGCATCATATTTGTCTTGTTGGAATCGGCGCGACTGATTGTCGCAACATCACGGATCATATCTGTCAGTAATTCAACCTGTGTACTGATGTTGTCGATATACATCAATTTTTCTTCTAATGGTGCTTTTTCTCCATATTTCCTGAGTAGATCACTAGAAAGACGAATAGAGGCTAGCGGTGTTCTTAATTCATGGGACATCATGGAGATAAACCGATTCTTGAGTTCCCGTAATTCGCGTTCATTCATGAGTTCGATTCGCAAGCGTTCTTTTTCCAGCCGTTCTTGCTCAAACTGCTTGCGTTCGGTGATGTCATAAACAATGCCGGTATAAAGCCGTGTATTATCCAATGTCAAAACACTTAGGTTAAAAACCATTGGGAATGTTGTGCCGTCTTTACGTTGTCCTTGAATTTCATGGTTATGATGATTTTGTAATCGGCGCAATAAAGCATGTATAGTGCTGCATCGGCTCTCTGGTGCGATGAGTATTTCAAATGGTTGTCCTACTAGTTCATCCATTGTATAGCCGAAGATCGCCGCTCCAGAGCGATTAATTGATTCAATATGTCCAGATGCGTTCAGGGTGAGAATCCCGTTGATAATATTATTCAGAATCGCTTCAATGCGTTTTTTACTGGTACTGAGTTCGATCTGGACACGCTTGAGTTCAGTGACATTTTGATGTGCGACAATTACACGGAGTTGATGATTCCACTCAAACCGTGTGACTTGCATAACAAACCAGCGTTTTTGGTGCTTATAATGGCATGGATATTCTAAGCGGAACTCTTGTTGTTCACCCCGCATGACAGCCCGAATACCATCAGCAGCGGCTTTTGCCTCACGAGATTGGCGCATGGCAGCGGTGTCACACACGTTTAAATAGTTGATCCCTAATCCGTAGTTAGGCTGTTGGTACCCATTCTCATCTGCAAAGCGTTTCCATGCAGCATTAAGCCCAATGATATAGCCTTCACCATCTAAAATCGCAATATGAGCAGAAAGTGCGTCTAATGCGGATTGAACAAAACGTTCAGATTGATGAATAGGTACCTGATTATGAAAATCAGGCTGTAACATTTTCCCCCCGAAAAGTAAGTTTTCTCATGTGTCGCTTATTTTTCATTGTAAAACAAAATCAAAAATGCCACAACTATACTAATAGTTAGGATAGGGGGATGATGGTGAATATTGGTTAAAATAACTTATTTTAAGCGTGGGAATAAATCCCGCACGTTAGTGTTGTTCGTCTGATGATTTACCGCTTTTTTACTCTCCCATATTGACGCTCACCGGTTAGTAATTGACGAAGGCGAAAAAGATCAGTGCGCGAAGTCATATCTAAACTGATGGGCGTAATAGAAACCAAACCCTCATGGAGAACTGTATACACATCGGAATCCGGTTCAGCCTTTGCGGGGTCTGTATCATATTTATAGCCTAAGCGTCCTACATCTTTAAGTGTGGCGCGTTCTGGACGTGTGGGCCAATACACCCGTCTGCGGCTGAGGCGGGTGACTTTCCATGGTGTTTCAATTGTTGCGTTTAACGGAACATCGAGCTTAAGTAGGTCAATATCATCTGGGCGTTCTTGGTTATCTAATAACCATTTCCCAAATATCTGGGCGAAGTGTGCAGCAATGCTAAAATCTACATCCGAAGAATAAGTGAGATGCAGATCATGACGGGTTTGCTGTGAAACAGCCAACGCAGGGATTCCAAGACTAGCGGCTTCAATAGCAGCACCCACTGTACCGGAAATTGTCACACCATTGCCTGTGTTATCCCCGTAGTTGATACCTGAAACAACTAATGCAGGTAATTCATCTGCTAATTCTAAAACGCCATGCTGCACGGCTTGTGCGGGCGTGCCATCAACAGCGTAGGCAATACAATCATGATGTTGATTGTTATTCCATGGATAAATCCGTCCTTCGCTAAAAACTGGTAAGCTACGCCCCATACCGGATTGTTGTTCCCTAGGGGCAACAACCAGCAATTTGCCCAAGCCTTCAAAAGCCTTAACGGCTGCCCATAAGCCAGGGGATTCGATCCCATCGTCGTTGGTGAACAGAATGATCGGTTGTGACATAAAATAATCCTTACAATTTATTTCGTGTAAGGATTGTAGGCGGAATTGTTTAATCTTACATTAAGATTATTTTGTTACTTGGTTCGTTGATCGTAAATACATGTTAAATCCCCCAATGTATGTGCGAGGTGTAGCGCAATTCCTTGTAAAGGTGTTAGGGGAGACGCTGTGTTTAGCTCGGCAACAAATTCTTGCACAGCTGTATCGGGGTTAGGCGCAAGCTCATCTTCTCGTTCTGCTTGCTCCAATAACCGTTTGAATTTACCTTGCCGGCTTAACAAGTTAATTTCTCCATGCTTGATGATGAATCTGCGCCGCTTATGTTCGATCACATGGGTGACATAAACTGCTTGAAGTTCATCGCTGGTTTTGTGCCATCTCGGAGTATGATTATGGAAAGCGCGGATACTACCGGGCTGCACCTCAATACGGTTGGGTTGGAACAATAATTCATAAAGTTGATAAAGCGTCATCAAGAACAAAATACCCACAATGCCTAATCCAAGATAGGGGAGGTATTCCGGGCTAGGTAGCATGGTTCCGGCGTTGGGCAATGCCAAGTCAGCTTGAATTGTTGCAATTGATAACACGGCATAAATAACCATCAATATCACATACCAAGCGATTTGACGATATTTTGACCAACGCCAGGCGCGGGTTCTAATGAGTTCGAGCTTGTTATCTGATGAAGTTAATTCCCATGTCCCCACGTTAATCGGTAAATCTGGCAAGGTCATGCTTTGAGGTTGTTGTGAGGGACGGCGGATCGATTCCGGGCGGGGTGGAATAAAATTGAACGGGATTTGTAAGACATTTGCTAGGGCTTCACCAGCTTGATAGGCTAACCCTTCAAACACATTGGAATCCGGTTCGGGCCAATTGACCAATTCACACCAGCGACTTCCACGTACATCGGCAATATTTTGTGAGAGTAATAAACCGAGGTGCCAGGCTTCATCTTGGTGAGACCACCCTAACACGACTTGGCAGATGTATTTGGTGGGCAAGGCACCATTTGCGGGCAGATGCCGTGTATTGGCAAACGATGCATTATAGATCAGTGGGGCATTTGCTACCGCTTTAACGGTTTCTTTTGCTTCCCCGTTTTCATCATATGCTAACAGCCGCCAAATTGACGGGCTGGTTTCTATTAATAAATTTTCCGCAGCAGAAATGCGTTCCATATTGATGACTATACCGTTAGTATCCTGAAACAAGCACAGTCTATTATTCCAGACGACGGGGAAAATTCACAGGCTGTGCTACAATATCTCAGGGAAAGGATTGTGTTATGTCGCCAGAAGAACAAACCCCACCTGATGAAGAAACCCCGGCATCGGTTATCTGGATGGAAATGATGCGACGGGAGGCAGCTAAACGCCAACCCACATTGCCTGTTATGACGGAAACCTCTCAACAGTCAGAACCGCTTGAGAGGTTGGAAACACCCCCGCCGCAGGTTGACCCAGACCCCCTGCCAACTGTTGATGAGGCTGCGCTTGAAGTGCAACGGCAACGCCGCTTAGAACGCCGCCGGAAAAAACGCCGCCAAAAACGCGGTAGTATTCTGAGTGGTATTGTTTTCTCTTGGTTGATTGTCATTATTTCTGCCGGATTAATCGCCACGATTTTGAGTTGGAGTACCAGCCCAGAATCCTTAAGCGATTCGCTGCGTGCGCAATTAGGGCAGGGAGGAAGCTCATCGCAAGGGGTTTCTATGGTGCTAGCTATGACAGAACAGCCCACGTTAACACCGGTTGTCACGCCTAATCACCTGATCCGCATTGGCATTTTAGCCGGGCATAGCGGACCGGAAAACGACCCTGGCGCGGTTTGCCCAGACGGTTTAACCGAAGCAGAAATCAATTTTGCCGTTGCCGAACGTGTTTGGCGATATTTGTTGGATCGTGGGTATGATGTCGATTTGCTGGAAGAATATGATAGCCGGTTAGCAGATTATCGTGCGGATTTATTGGTTTCTATTCATGCCAATGATTGCCGAGATTATGGTGAGTATGTCTCTGGATATTTAGTTTCTCAGCATGATATGCGCCCAGATGATGGTGCGGATGGGCGGTTGATGGCGTGTATGGTCAGGCATTATGGTGAGGCTTCTGGATTGTCATATCGTCCGCAGGGGGTTACGCCGGATATGCTTGAATATCATGTGTTTAACCGGATTAATATCAATACCCCGGCAGTGATTGTGGAACTCGGATTTATGAAAGATGACCGTGAAGTTTTAACAACCCAACCTGACCGCCTGGCAGAAGGGATTATCAACGGGATTATGTGTTTTTTGTATCCATCTTTGGAAGGTGAAGCTGAATGATAAAAGAAAAAGATCTGGTGATGTATTCGCGTTCAACAGGATGCCCATTTGTAACATTAGCCAAGCGCGTGTTAGATGATTATGGTATTCCATATCGCGAGATTTTTATTGATGAGGACATGGTTGCACGTGAGCGCGTTAAACATTGGACTGGGTTTTATTCTGTACCGACATTAGTCATTGCCTATCCCGGGCAAGATACACCTTATGAACCACCGGCGGATATTGACATAGGAACTAGCCCGCGCGGGGTGAATCGTGGCACGATGATTACAGAGCCAAATATAATAGAATTGACGGAGTGGCTCCGCCAGCATGAGCTAATTAAGGATAAAGATCATGTTTAGTGAGCAAGTCATCGCCTTGAACGGGCGTAATGTACATTATTATGAAGATGGACAAGACCACAAAACAACCATCTTATTATTGCATGGTGGCTTTGGGGATGCATGGCTACATTGGAATCATATCATGCCGGAATTACGGCATGAGGGCTATCGTACCATCGCGCCGGATTTACCTGGATATGGGCAGAGTGATCCAATTGCTTCACCGACACCGATGGCATTAGTGGCATGGGTGAAGGCATTTTTAGATGAACTAGGTATTGCGGATGTCGTGGTAGTGGGCAATTCCTTTGGTGGGTTAACTGGGCGTTTATTGGCAGCGAATTATCCACAATATGTGCCGGTTTTAGTTTTGGTGAACGGCGGGGTCATTCCAGCTGTGCCAACTTTGGCGCAATTGTTAGCAAAATCACCACTGGGCGGGTTGATCTTTCGGCAGATCGCACGTTCAACGGTTTCTAGGAACAACTTAGGCGGCTTGTTTGAAAATCAAACGCATTTGACCGATGAAGTAGTCAGCCGTATTCAGGCGAATCGTAATGGGCTTGCGCGGTTGATGCGGGCGCATTCGATTGCCCCCAAACCAGAAAAACGCACACCAAGAGTGCCGGTTTTACTGTTATGGGGGGAAGAAGATGCCATTACGCCCCGCATTGTTGGGGAACACATCCAACGTGGAATACCTGGTTCTAAGTTGGAGTTAATTGCCGCAACACGTCACTTACCACATATTGAAGAGCCTGAAATTTTCCTGTGGCAATTGACTGCGTTTTTGAAGTCATTAAGTAGCGCACGTGCCAAATAAATCAGCATCAGCATAGGGAAGGGGGACGTTCCTTCCCTAATTGACACGATCACATTAACCAAAACGACCAGAAATATAATCTGCAGTTTCTTGCTCACGCGGGGAGTTAAACACATCCTCTGTTGGTGCAAATTCTACGAGTTCTCCCCAACGGATTTCACGATGATCCACAGTGATTTTACGAATGTTAAAGAACGCGGTGTAATCCGATATACGAACAGCTTGCTGCATGTTATGCGTGACGATAACGATGGTGTAGTGTTCTACCAATTCACGCATTAATTCTTCAATGCGCTGCGTGGCGATAGGATCAAGCGCGGAACAGGGTTCATCCATTAAGATGACATCCGGTTCAATGGCGATGGTACGAGCGATGCACAAACGCTGTTGCTGCCCGCCGGAAAGTGCCAAGCCAGATTTCTTTAAGTTCGTCTTGACTTCTTCCCACAATGCGGCACCTTTTAAACTGCGCTCAACAATCTCATTGAGTGTTTGCTTATCCCGAATACCCAATAGCCGTGGACCATATGCAATATTGTCAAATATGCTCTTTGGGAAAGGATTGGGTTTTTGGAATACCATGCCGATCCTGCGGCGCACCTCTACTGGATCGATATGATGGTCATAGAGATTTTGCCCATTATAGATGACCTCGCCTTCTACCCGTGCCCCGTCTATGAGGTCATTCATCCGGTTAAAAACACGCAGCATGGTGCTTTTGCCACAACCAGAAGGACCGATGAACGCGGTGATTTTATGACGGGGGATCACCATAGAGACATCTTTAACCGCGCGATAATCCCCATAATAGACACTGACGTTTTTTGCTTCGATGGCGATTTGATTATGTGGTATATCCATAGCCATACCGATTGTTTGTTGTTCAACAGACATATTAAAAACTCCGACTATAACGATTGCGTAGGATGATTGCGATTGCATTTAACAAAAGCAGGACAAACAACATAGCTATGATAGCGGCTGCCGCAACGCTTTTGAAAGTTTGATCTGGCAGGTTTGTCCATTCATAAATTTGAATAGGGACAACTGTAAATTTGGAGAACGGACCGTTTGGATCAATCCCAATAAATGTTGATGCACCAACGACAAGTAGCGGCGCGGTTTCTCCAATAGCGCGTGACATAGACAAAATGACACCGGTCATAATCCCTGGCAGGGCAGCGGGTAATACTTGTCGAGAAACAGTTTGCCAGCGAGTTGCCCCCATACCATAGCTGCCTTCTCGGATAGAAGATGGTACAGCGCGTAATGCTTCTTGTGCGTTGACAATCAAAATAGGCAGGATGAGAATTGCCAAAGTCAGTGCCGCAGATAAAACAGTTCTTCCATTTGAGTCCGTTACGCCAAAAACAGCCCCGCTGGTGATTTCCCCTAATGCACGAGCAAATACCGCTAACCCCAACATGCCATAGATCACAGAAGGGACAGCCGCCAGGTTACGGATGTTAATTTCAATAGCACGGTTAAGCCAATTATCGCTGGCGTATTCCTCTAGGTAAATTGCCGCACCAACGCCTAGAATCAATGCGGTAACAGCGGTGATACTGATAATCCAGAATGATCCTAACAACGCGGTTTTAAGACCGGTGGTGGTGGCAGAGCTGGTTACGGAGCGTGTCAGGAAATCCCAATTTAGCCAGGAATGAAATTTTAGATCACCATTCGGAAATTCCTCAGCAGCTTGTTGCTTAATGTCATCAGAGTGGAATAGACTTTCAAACAATCGCCAGCTTTTGGCAGCAGTTGGTTGGACGATGTTCTCAACAACCAGGTTAAGCATTTGCCGCTGGTTCATATTGCGGTACAGTAGTTCAAGCTGCTGTTCATGTTCAAGATCACGTAAGGGGATATTTCCCCATTCAGGGGGGTATTCACGTCCGCGTAAAATTGCCCCAACTGTTGCCTCAGCAAATTCATCATTGGAAACACGGCTTAAATAATCTCGGATATAAACGCGGATTCTGGCAGGTTGGTTTTGCAGGATAAGTTGCCCTAATTCTTCTTCGCTTAAATCCTCCAATGGGCGTTCAGAAAGTGTTTCTGGTTCAACCCGATTGACATAAACCACATATCCCATGGATTGATTAATAATGTGCAAAAACAACGCTGCAATAAGAAGTAATCCAATTAGGTTAGCAACGAAGAAAAATGTAGCACTGATAGAACCATACATGTTGCGGCGCGCTAACCGCTTTTTAAAGCTTTTATCGTCATTAATCATGCGTATACCTCGCGGAAACGACGTGTGATGATGGTACTAATAAAGTTCAACAGAAGTGTCATTAAAAAGAGTGTTAAGCCGATGGCAAAAACACTGTTGTAATCAATTGAGCCAAAGCTAATGTCCCCAGTGCTGATGCGGGCGATATGCCCTGCCATCGTTTCCGACGGTTCAAAATTATTGGCGGTCAGGTTTGGACCAGCACCAGCAGCGATTAGTACGATCATGGTTTCTCCAACCGCGCGGGAAATACCTAGAATAATGGCAGCACTAATACCGGAAAGGGCAGCCGGTAGCAAAACCCTTAGCGTTGTTTCTAGGCGGGTTGCTCCTAATCCATAAGAGGCTTCTCTTAATGCGCGGGGGACAGCACGGATAGAATCTTCTGAGATAGATGCGATGGTTGGGATGATTAAAATACCTACCACCAAACCGGCTGAGGCAGCATTGGTATTTTGTACGCCTGAGCCGAAAATACTTTGTAGCAACCCATTTAAGCCGGATCGGCTTGTATCGTTAAAAATACTTTGTAGCAATGGCGTAACAAACGTCAGGGCGAAGTAACCATAAACTACTGTTGGGATGCCTGCCAAAACCTCTAACACGGGTTTTAAAATTTTACGAACTTTTTCACTGGCGTATTCGCTTAAGTAGATTGCCGCACCTAAGCCAATGGGTACTGCGACTAGGATGGCAATCAATGTGACGCGGAGTGTCGCACTGATCAGAGGCATAACGCTAAAATTACCAATTTGTGGTGCCCACTGACCACTGCTTAAATATTTGGTTAACGTGACTTCTTTACCGATATAGATCGGTGTTCTTGCAGGATGTGGGATAGCTTGTGTGCCTTCTACACCACGTTGGACGATGATGGTTTGCTCATCAATGATGTCAATGATTTCAATCACTTCTTCACGGTTGATGCCTAAGCCAATGATATCGCCAATTTGTAACTTTAACCCACCCGAGCTAAGTGTCAATTGGGTTTGTTCGGCATCCACAGCCACTGCGACATTTTTATTGGCATTTAACCACTCTGTTGTGGCAAA
The DNA here is from genome assembly GCA_003696565.1 of Chloroflexota bacterium. Taxonomy (GTDB): domain Bacteria; phylum Chloroflexota; class Anaerolineae; order Aggregatilineales; family Phototrophicaceae; genus DAOTWY01. The sequence continues at coordinate 3,091 of RFHA01000440.1, read as the reverse complement.
AAAGCGCAAAGCCTCTGAGCCAAGCACGACGATAAAGCCAACGGTGGTTAGAATGGATATAAATCCACAAATAAACAAAAAGCCGCCAATGATGCGATCTAACAAGCGCGTCTTTTTAGTTAAGCCCTGTTTTGTTGTCTTCTCAGCAGTTCGCTTTAGTCGATCTGCTAGGGGTTTTCTGGGTAATGAAGCGGCTTGTTCAAGCATATCCCCATCCTTTCAATAACAATAACAGATGGAGAGCAGTCTAAACTACTCTCCATAAAATTAACGATACGATAGCGGTTATTCACCCAGTGCTGCTAAGAGATACAGCGCATCGCGGCGTGCATCAAATGCGTTGGTTGGGATATAACCAATTTCGCCTTCCCCACCACCAAGTTGACTTTCAACGTTTTGTAGGTAATAAACCAGGAAAGCACCAACTTGTGGTTTTTCACGGATAATTTCCGGTGCAGAATAGATGAACAACGGGCGGCTCAGCGGATATGTAAAGGTAGAACCGGTTTCTTCATTCGGTTCAATTCCTTCAATATTGAGCACGCGCAGGCTACCTTGATTTTCTTGGTAGTAAGCAAAACCAAAGTAAGCGATAGCATAGGGATCACCAACGACGTTGTTTACTAACACGTTATCGTTTTCACTAAATTGAATGCCTGGAACGCTCTGGATTAATGCCTCATCTCCATCCAATACTTCTTCTACGAAGTAGTCATATGTGCCGCTATCTGAACCGGGGCTGCTCACGCGGATGGTTTCTGCGGGCCATTCTGGGTTGATTTCATTCCAAGCTGTCACTTCACCAGAGTAGATAGCTGCCAATTGTTCGAGTGTTAAGTCATAAGCGAAGTCGTTAGATTGATCCACAACCACTGCTAAAGCATCGATGGCAACATAAAGTGGGAACGCTGTCCGTCCGTTTTGTGCACAGGCATCAATTTCTTCTTGTTTGATTGGGCGGCTAGCGTTAGAGATGTCAGTTTCTGCATTGACACAGAAGCGTTCAAAACCAGCACCGGTGCCAACGCTATCAACGGTGATTGTTCCTGCAAAACCATCTTGGTTGAACAGGTCAGCCATGCGAGATGTTACCGGGAACACTGTGGAGCTACCAGCCACAACGATGTTGTCGGTCACGGCAAGGGGGTCAACTTCTGGCAATTCAACCGGTGGAACTAGCACAGAATCAATGACGTGAATCACGCCGTTGCTAGCTTCAATGTCGATCATATCCAGTACAACTTGCGCGTTATCCAACTTGACAGACATATTATCTAGATCAAGATTGAGTGTGAGTTCACTACCTTGCAGGGTCGGGATCATAGCACCGTCTTCCAAACCCAACACATCGGTAGACATCACGGAACCTTCTACCACGTGATAGAGCAGCATATCAGTTAATAGAGCGGGGTTTGCTAGCAGGTAGTCCAACACAAAGCCAGGCATTTCTGCAAATGCGGCATCTGTGGGTGCAAAAACTGTCAGGTCTGCATCTGGGTTGGAAAGTGCTTCCAAGACAGATGGATCAGCTGCTTGCACGGCTGCCAATAAGATGGTGAATTCAGGGGTATCATCTGTGGCAGAAGCGACAACAATATCCGCTATGGTGTCGCCTTCTTCTTGGGCAAAAACACCGAAGGAAGCCAGCAACGCAATAATCAGGGTTAAAACAATCGCACGTACCTTCATCACTAATCATACTCCTTATGTATTTTGGGTGATGTAGTCTAAATGACCATGCAAAATATTAGCGTTGGTCTATTAACAGTAAGGGCGTGCTGGTTTAATACTTTTAGGCAGTCATTTTAAGCAGTATTTAAGGAGATTTAACGTTTCATCTATCATATTTGAGCTGTTGGCGGCAGTTCTGGACAATATATCAGATATCAGCGTCAATTTTATGATTTAGTACCAATGAGGTAGTAACCAAATCGCAAGAAATACGGTATTCTTTTTACGTATTTCATAAAAGGAGTTTTTAACAATGGCAAAAACCCTAGTAGCGGATGTCATCATCGCGGTATTGATACCTGTGGTTATTGGTACACTGTTTGCGATGTTTGATCAAAATCTGATGACGGGCACATTGTTATCTGCGTTAATTGGGGGATTGTTTATTACTCTACGAGTCTATCAACTTAAAGATGCTACGACGACTTAATGTTACGTCCGCGGTAGGTCTCGGTTAAGGCGTGGCAATTAGGACATAATAACCGTAAATTTTCCAGGCGGTTGTCACGCCGATCCCCGTTAATATGATCTAATTCCAACGGGATAGGGTGATTTAACCAGGTATCTAAACCACATGAGGCACAGATCGCCTCAAAATAACCAGCTTCAATTAATCGTTTTTTGAGAGAGCTAGATTGCTTATAAGGTGAGTTCTTGATTAACACATCTTCTAAGCGATATTTTCTTGTTACGATTGCACGTTGCCCACCGTTCCACCCATGTCCTCTAAAATGTGAGGTGTCGATTTGGAGCTGTTCTATACGTCTCTTTAAGGTCTCATAGTTTCCACCTGCAGGTTTGATGCCTAACAATTTCAAAACCTGGGCATAAGAGTATGAATCTGCAACAGCTTGGCGTAATGTATCCTCGTTATAACGGTAACGTTGCTGATTTTTAGGACGAATAGTATGTGGTTCTGTGTTGCATTGTTCGCCATTTTCGATAACACGCTCAAGTTCAGCTAACGTTCGATATTTTTCAATGCAGGTCATTACAATATAACGCGTCACAGAAAGTTTTTTAGCTATTCGTATTTTGGGTTCACCAGCTTCCCACAGAGTTAAAATTTGACGATATAGTGTTTGAATATCGGGATTAAAGGTGTTAGAAGGATTTTTTTCTTCAAGAAGTTTACTGACAGAACCATACCGAGTAATACAATCACGCACTGTAGCATGTGGTATGCCTGTTTCTTTGGCAATTTGTTTTTTATTGTATCCACGTTCCCATAAAGATAGTATTCTATGATATTCCTCAAATGTTCTCACTAGTAATTATCCCAATTCTTTCATTTTATTTATTATAAATTGAGAATCAAAAAAGCGCCTGTTCAGACGCTTTTTGATTGAGGCAGGTGGGA
>RFHA01000076.1 GCA_003696565.1 Chloroflexota bacterium | reverse complement strand
GTGTATGGGTCTCCGGGTTTGTCATACGCGCATTAAGCCCAGTGGTCAGTAGTTGGCGTAATCGTGGCGACCTTGATAGTTATCTTCAAGATCAGGGGGTTATTGGACTAACCGGAGTCAACACCCGTGCTTTAGTCCGCCATATCCGAGAAAAAGGCGCGATGCGGGCAGCTATTGCACACGGCGAAGCTGCCAACGACCCAAACGCCCTTATCCAAATAGCACGTGAATCCATGGATATGTCCGGCGCAAATTTGGTGGATGCCGTTACGACACCAGAACCCTACAACTGGACACAAGGAAGTGATCCTCAATGGTATGGTGATGGGCAAACAAATGCGCAAGGTGCGTTAGTTATCGCCTATGACCTGGGTATTAAGCACAATATCCTTAAAATGTTGACAGACCGCGGTTTGCGGGTAAGGGTTGTTCCAGCACAAACACCATATCAAGAAGTGCTGGCAATGAACCCCGCTGGTGTCTTTTTAAGTAATGGACCCGGTGACCCGGCTGCCGTGGATTATGCAATCAACAACGTCCGGGGATTATTAGGGAAAGTGCCGATTTTTGGCATTTGTCTAGGGCATCAAATCTTAGGCTTAGCCTTAGGTGGTAAAACCGAAAAAATGCGCTTTGGGCATCGGGGTGGCAATCAACCTGTTAAAAACCTGATTACCGGTAAGGTAGAAATCAGCGCACATAACCACGGATTTGCCATCACCGGAGACAGTGACCTGGGTGGGGCTGAAATTACACATATCAACCTGAATGACCAAACCGTTGAAGGGTTACGTCACGAAGCATATGGCGCATTCAGCGTACAATATCATCCAGAAAGCTCTCCTGGTCCCCATGATTCATTGTATCTGTTCGATGAGTTTGTTAAGCGAGTGTGTCAATCGTGAACATCCCACCAGGTATTTTGATGATCCTGATTGTGTTTGTAGTCAGTTTGATCATCTCCACAATTTGGGTATTTGTGGAGCAGCGGCGGGAACGCCATAATCCCCCGCCTGCCCCACCCAAACCACCCTCTTATATGGAAAAGATACGCCAACAACGTGAAGAAGAAGCAGCACGACGGACTGCACAAGAACGTTTCTTTTCCAGAGAAAAAGGCGAAACCGAACAAGTTGAAGATGTGGATTGGTAGCAAAACGGGCGGTTCACGTGCCACACCGCCCATCCCAATTTATGACGAAACTCACCTATCCAATCGGATTATATCTGATAAACTAAAGCCCATCATAATTGGAGTGGAATAAAGGCTCAAACATGGAACACAATCCTGTGATTCCGTTATTTATCGCACTAGCGGTGATTATCATCGCCGCACGTATCGCTGGCACAACAGCCAGACGCATGAAGCAGCCGCGTGTATTAGGTGAGTTACTTGTTGGGGTGCTTTTAGGTCCAACTCTGTTAGATATGCTTCATTGGTCAGTCTTTAAACATGACCCCGTGTTATTAGAAGAAACTATCCACGAGTTAGCAGAGATCGGTGTGTTGCTGCTGATGTTCAAAGTCGGGCTAGAAGTCCACATCAAACAATTGCTTGAGGTAGGTGTGGTCGCAGCCATTGCCGGCGTAATTGGCGCGTTGCTCCCCGTTGCGATGACCATGCCCCTGGTGATGTTAGCCGGTGAAGCATGGCAGCCTGCCCTGTTTACCGGGGTGGCGTTAGCGGCTACATCCGTCAGTATTTCTGCACAGGTTTTATTAGAACTCGGCGTGTTACAAACCAAAGAGGGCAACGCCTTGCTCGCCACCGCCCTCGTTGATGACGTGGTTGCCATTTTGTTGATCTCTTTAACTATAGCCATCACCGGCACACAAGGCTCTGTCCAAGTTAGTGAGTTGGTCAACATTGTGTTGAAAATGACAGTTTATCTGGTTGTTGCCAGTTTAATCGCCTGGTTTATTTTGCCACGCATCACTTATTGGATGCACACCCACCCCGCTAATGCCGAATCATTTGGTATTCCAGCCGTTGCATTAGCTATGGCGTTCGCGTTTGGTTGGTCTGCGGAGATATTCGGCGGGATAGCTGCAATCACCGGTGCATTTATTGCAGGTGTTGGTTTGAGCCGTAACAGCCGCCCCATCAAAAATGAAATTGAATTAGCCGTCAACAACATCGCTTATGCGTTTGTTGTGCCGATTTTTTTCGTCAGCGTTGGCTTAAAAACAGATTTAAGTAGCTTTCCATTAAGCGCACTGCCTTTTACGATAGGGCTGCTGTTGGTGGCGGTAAGTTCTAAAGTTATCGGCTGTGGATTGGGTGCCAAGTTAGGCGGATTCAATAATTTTGAATCACTGCGTGTCGGTGTTTGTATGATTTCACGCGGGGAAGTCGGTTTAATCATCGCGGCATTAGGCATCACAAGCGGTGTTTATCAAACCAGCGACCCTCTATTTGCCGCGCTATTTATGGTCATTTTACTCACGACTGTTTTGACCCCCGTGTTAGTACGTTGGGTATTCAAGCTACCCAATCAAAACGACGAATCTGATAACCAGTCACAAACATCTCCGCAGCAAAAACCTGAGTATTCTATTGAGGTCTAAAAATTATGCTTAAGCTAATCATCCTCATCACCCCTAAAATTGAAGCCGCGCATCATTTGGCAGATGAATGGGCAGCCCTAGGCGCACCAGGTGTTACCTTTATCGAAAGTTATGGATTACACCGTTTGAATCAATCCAAAAGAAAATTTGAAATCTTGCCGGGGATGATGTCTATGCTGGAAATTTTACGAAACCGTGAAGAATCCAACGTCATCATGTTATCGGTCGTACCAGAAAACCTAGTAGACCCAATGCTCACTGTAGCTCAAAGCACACTCGGTGATTTACATGCACCAGATACCGGTGTTGCATTCATCATCGATGTTGCTCATGCTATTGGGATTCGTCATAATGGCAAAGAGCAGACAGATTAAGATATAAAATGAATAGCAAGCACGTTTTATGGCACCGTCCAAACCCGCGCCGTGCCATCCCATGACCATGTAAGCAACTGCGTTTCATCCTGATTAAAAACCGCTCCACTCACCAGATTATCATGAGAAACGGAAAAGATGAGTGTGCGGTTTTCAATATCCCATACATAAGCCGTATTAAAAGACCAGGTGAGTAGTTTATCCTCGGTCTTGTTTAATGCAGCACCCGTCACCCAATCAGTATGCCGCGCAGAAAAAAGCAGTTCGCCAGTATCCGCATCCCACAGGCGTGCTGTCTCATCTGCCCCCCAGCTCACCACACGGGTTTGGTCAGCATTCCATGCTGCACCACTCACAAATGTACGGGTGTGATCTAACGAGCGGATGACAAGCTGCTGCCCATCCTCAATCGACCAGATTACTGCTGCACCATCTCCCCCCCAGCTAATAAGACCAGACTCATCATCTCGCCAAGCCACACCCAACGTCTCTTCATTAAAACGCAGTTGGCGAAGTTCCTCACCAGTTTGTGCATCCCAAATATGTGCTAGCCCACCCAGCTCATAAGTCAAGATGTGCCTATCAGAAGGCATAGCCTGTAACACACGGGTTTGATGCACAGCGGAGAACAAAGTCTCCCCGTCTAACGTCAAACTGACAACCTGCTGCCCATACCAAACTAATATCTCATCTTCAGATATCCAACGTGCCCCGCTAATCATGCCGTCTAGTGATAGCTGTTGAAGCTCTGACCCCGTCTGAGCATCCAACACCACAATTTCCCCGCCTTTTGTCCATGCTAGAATACGCGCTTGATCCCAAACTGCCCCGCGCACCGCACTTTGTTGATTAACCTGCCAAATCGCTTCACCAGTGCGTGCATCCCACAAGCGGATCGTACCATCTTCTGATGTGGTCAGGAGGCGTGTTTCAGTTACATCCCACTGTGCGCTTGTCACAATATCATCATGTGGCAGAACTAGCGGTGTGGCTTGCTGAAACAACATCAGCAAAAGAGAAAATAATATAAGCATAGGCAGTTTGTCCTTTGTCTTATCTCGCAGGGGGGGAACAATCCCACATGCTAGTTTAGTGCCCCATCAATGGGGCTACTTTAGGCAATTACGCCACCGAAAAAATCCATTTATGAAGCGGGGCGTGTTGCCAGAGATTTATCCGTTAGCGTAGGGATAATCCGATTATTTTTTAACAGCAGTTTCTTCACGATTTTTGATAGCGAGTTCAGCAGCCGCCCGAATTTCTGGGTCATCGCTTTTACTGGCATCTGCCAAAATCTCATCAGCCACCTGTCGCGCTTCGTCGGAAGCCCCAGCACTTTTACTCATCAAACTAGCAGTAATACGAACAATTTCCGCTTTGACGGTGCTGTTTTGTTCTAGGTTCCAGGTTTTACGTAGAATACCCGGGGTGCGTTTATGTCCCATCCAAGCTAGGGGCCAAATGACCGCTTGGCGTACTTCTGGCATGTCATCCAGCAAAGCCGTCTCCAGGGCATCGATCATCAAGTCTGCGGCTTTGCTTTTGCCAACATCAATCTTCAAATAGTTGGTTGCATGAAAGAACCCACGTAGCACCTGTTGTAAAGTGACACCGTGTGTGCGCCCAATAATGCCAGAAAGTTCCTGAAGCCATTCTTCACCAGAAAGCTCCAATAAGCTCAACACAGCAGCATATTTCACATTTGGATCAGGGTCATTCATGGCTTCGCGCACAACAGGTTTTGCCTCTGGCGTATCGTTTTGCCCCAACGCTTCCAGAGCTTTAATGCGCACATCGGGGTCTTTTGCCTTTAGGCATACTTCTAACACCGGCACAGCCGCGCTATCCTTGCTATCTCGTAAACCAAAAGTCGCCGCCTCTCGAACTTGGTCATCCTCATTTTCTAACACTTCCACCATCAACTGATAGGCGTTATATTCCCGCATGTCACACAATGCATAGATGGCAGCTTCTCTTACGCGATAGTCCTCATCTTTGAGTGCCTTACGGATGAGTGGTTCTGCTGCAAACCATGTAAAGCCATATAAATGCCGTGTAACACTGGCGCGTGAAGGTGGCTCGCCATTAGCGAGGGTATCCTCAATGATCTTGCGTGAATCGCGGTCTGCGCGCCTCCCCAACATTTTGGCAGCGTTATAACGTACAAAAAACTCATCGTTATGCACCGCGGCAGCTAAGGCATCTAACGACACTGCTTCTGGCGGCAGCATGTTCAGCATCGTCGCAAACCGTCGCAAGGAAAGCCGTCGTTCTCCTTTTTTAACGTAGCCGGAGGCTAAACGTGGTTCGCGCCCGGTAATCTCTGACATAGTGATTCAGTCCTTTCAGCGCAGCGTGGCAAGCGCAACGTTATCCAATAATTTTTTGTTAGTTAATAAGTCAATCACAGTGACACGCAACTGCCGCCGATCATCAACAGAAAACTCAGCGCGTAGTCGATCTTCCCCAGGTTGTGCGGGTGGGTCTAACTTCGCCAGTGCCTTAATTGCATCGGCTTCATTTAGTGGAATAATCTGCTGTTCGCTATTTGCCGCTTGCGCCACAAATACCGCCTGCCCATCTTCATATTTGACTTCGACCATTGCCACTGAATCGGTGTCAATCTCCCCGATGACAAACTCAATTTCTGTCTGGTTTGGGTGCGCCGCCCCCATCACCACTTCTACCGGTGTTTCTGTTGGGTAGCCACTGCCCATGGGGATAATCTCATCATAGTCATGTTTGCCCGTCTCGGCATTTAAATGGCGTAAGCCATAACTATGGATAAGATAATCCTCTAATCCATAGCCAGCAGCCACTTGTAAAGCCCCTTCTGCCACAGCGGTAAAGGGTTTGTTTGCCCGTACTGCCATATCCGTAAAATATTGCCCCAACGTACGTTGAACAGCCGGCATCAGCGATGTACCGCCGACAAGCAACACATAATGAATATCCTCTTTGAAGATACCGCGTTGACGTGCCACATGCATCACTTTGTCTATCACACGACGCAACGCCGTAAAGAACCCATTTTGCTCTAGCAGAACTTCTAACTCTGCCCGGGTAATCGTGACCTCATGCGATTTACCAGCCGCTTCAAATTTGATAACGGTCTTTTCCTGTGTAGAAAGCTCAATCTTGGCTTGCTCGCATAATGTCAATACTTTTGTATAATCTGTACCGAGGTCTTTTGGGGTCATCCCTTGCCGCTTCAAAATATCAGCCAGCAACCATTGATCCACATCACTACCGCCGATGATACGCCCAGCTTTGGCAATCACTTTTGCAGTGTGTTGCTTGGCTTTGGCACTGCCCATCAATCGATTAAGAAAACCACCCGTATGCGAACGATCTTCTGGCAATTGCACCAATGAAAGATCAAGCGTGCCACCACCAAAATCAAACACCAAGACCACCGCCCCAGGTTTTGTCACGGCATAGCCTAATGCCGCTGCTGTTGATTCATCCACCACACGGATTTTTTCCAGTTCCACCTCATCAATCACGCTATTAAGCCATGCTAAATAGCCTTCAAAAGATGCAACGGGAGCAGTCAGCACTAGCTGATCAATCTCTTCATTTTTATATGGCAAAGCACGGATAATATGCTGAACAAATTGCTTCCCCGCGTCACGGTCTGCCCAATCTGTTTCATCAATTTTACGCGGCTCTGGTGCTGGTGATCCAACAATCCCCCGCTTAAAATTACGGAATAAGCGATTGTTCTGCTGAGAATCCAAGTTTTCCTGGCGAACAACGTACCCTAGTTTAACCTGGTTTGCCTTGCCATCCGCCACATATAGCAAAGATGGGACTATAGGCGGCATCCCCGGTTTGGATGTATCGCTCAAACCCGCCAACGTAATAATTTCTGCATCTTCTTTTGTGTCATCCCAGCAGGCGATCACGGTGTTGGTTGTTCCGAAGTCAATAGCAAGTTTATAGCCCATTCAATGAAACCCCATGAATTAACGAATAATGACTTTTCTATTTTAGGCGATGGATGTGTGATTTCAAAATTTAGATTGGTAATAGGCGATAAATCCAGCCTGCGTTATCCCCAACAGAGCCAAAATATAAGCCACCTTCTGGACCAATTGTAATGTCCAATTTGCAGCTTGCCTCACCTAAGTCCATGATGTGTGTTTCTAAAACGCGGCTACGCTCCTCATTCAATACCACCCGAGTCAATTCCCCTGTGTTCCATGCGCAAAAAAAGACATCTCCATACCATTCAGGAACCGCCGGATGATCATAAACGATAATCCCAGCAGGTGCGATTGTCGGCGTAAAGCTCAAAATTGGCGGCATATAATCTGAGATACCCAATGGGAAGCCCAACCCTAAACATTCATAGTCCTCTCCCCATCCATAGTTAAACCCCGGCAATACAATATTGATTTCATCATCACAATCCGGACCGTTTTCTGTTGCAATGATATTGCCACTAATTGGGTCAAAATCAAAATCAAATGGGTTACGGAAGCCATATGCCCAAAGGCTGTTACCCTCTATCGGATTACCCGGCGCAGGGCTAAGCTCATCACCGTTGACCTCAAAACGATGGATCGCACCTTGCATGGTGGTTGTATCTTGCGCAAATGCCGCCACGCCATAATCCCCAAATGAGATGTACAGCAAGCCATCTTCATCAAAATGGACATTGCCACCGTTGTGGAGTAATTCTCCGGTTTCAATGGGCAAGCTAAGAATTTCCGTCACATCTTGGGCGATGCCGTTTTCCTCACGAAAGCGGATCAACTTATTTGAAGGATAATCCCGCATTGTACCAACTGCCGTATGCACCACCCAAATCAAATGGTTATCCTCAAAATTTGGGTCAACTTCGATGCCAAGCATCCCACGTTCAACTAGTGCATCTGTGGGTAAATGCAGAACAGGCTCACGCTGTGTCTCACCATTTTCACTAATCACACGGACGTTACCCGTCGTCTTTTCGTTATAAAATAAGCGTCCGTCTGGTGCAAAAGTTAACCCAACTGGAAAGTTCGCCGGCGCATACACCTCAACCGTATAACGCACCCCAGATGACACATCATAAAAAGCATTGTTTTCCTGCGCAGAAAGCGGCAGGACAAGCATCAAACACAAACAAGCAAATAGCTGTTTTTGCATCCTATACTCACAATCTGATATACCCGCTAAAAAATTAATTGCGCTATCCCCACGCAATCGACACCCAAATACCGCTCATGTTTCATCAAAGTTATGCAAGCAGTCATTCAGCTTCTATTAGCGAAACGATAATCTCCGCCGGTTGGAAACTTAAATATTGTTCCACACGAATAGCAACTATACCGTCTGTTTCCGCTGTGAACACGCCAGATACGCTTGTAAATCCATCCGCGTTCAACCGTTTTCCAAATGTGCCATCATTAACCGTTGCCGTTGGGGAGCCACTTTCCGAACT
>RFHA01000009.1 GCA_003696565.1 Chloroflexota bacterium | reverse complement strand
TATTGGAAATCAAATTTACTCTATACGCTCTACCATCCATAAAATTATCATAACCATAAACAGATTGCTGAGCAACTACATTCCCGCTTGCATCATATCCAAATACATCAAAGCTCTCATAATAATTATTTGTCGTCACAAAGGACTCGTTGAAACCATCCACATCCAATAAGTCCAAATGAACGGCACGTGACCTATACATAGGATCATAATCAATAACCATTGCGCAAATCGGTTCATCTTGGCCGAAGAAACCACTATCAGTTATAAACCAAGGTCCAAATGTCTCACCTTCATTGGGTTGATCAGATTGTCCACCTAGAGACATAAATGCTCGCATAGGAGAACCTACTTTGACTGCTCTAGGAGAATCTACCGAGCAATTTTCCAAACTAAATGTGACACCGGTATACTGGTTGCTTACCAGATTTCCCTCCACATTTTCTGATCCTCCCAATGTATCAAAAGTTATTGTTTCATACCCAGTCGAACAAGCAACAGGACCCTGAGTCGGTGTCGGAGTCGACGTAGGAGTCGCAGTTGGCGTAGATGTCGGAGTCGACGTAGGCGTAGACGTTGGAGTAGATGTAGGTGTAGACGTTGGTGTAGATGTAGGTGTAGACGTTGGTGCACAAGCTATACCATTGTAATTTGCAAATCTCTGATCAGTCCTCGGATTGCCATTAGTCCAAGTAAGATCAAATACAACAACACCATTTCCTAATGATGAAACTCCAGTATAGATGGTTCCAGAGGCCTCATATTGGGGAGGGACAGTCCCTAAATCCAAGGAACTACTTGTCTGTGTATCCGTAGCAACGACATCCATCGACAAATCGGGGTTTGTTTCCGTATTTTGGAATAGGACATGTATACCCACAGTTCCATCATCCAAACAAACTGCATCAGCGCTCTGTGTAGTCTTCCATGCTGGTGCCTCAATTCCAAAACTAGTAACCAGTAACTGAACATCGCTCTGGTCAACATCGCCATCATCATCCAAATCCGCCACGTTACTGGCAGCAAAACCAGTCCAACCATATTCCGAAACTACTCTGTTGTAGTCAAAGATATCAACATCGCCATCATCATCCATATCTGCTTGACCATCAACAAGTCCGGCACCAGAAGGGCTAGGTGTAGGTGTAGGAGTCACAACTGGAGCACGAGTTGGCCTAGGACGAACAGGCCTTGAACGACGCTGGGCTAATGCATAATCCCTCGGATAGATTATCGCAACAACAAAGGCAAAGAGAGTCACAAACAACGCTTTCGGAATGTAATTCTCTTCCCTTATTCCTTTATTTCTTATTTCCCTATTATTATCCATAGTTACCATAAATAATACTTATTGATTTGCTTCCACACCAACTCCTAGAGGAGCCTCCACACCGACCTCTATAGGAACTGATGTAGGGGTGGGAGTCACAATTTGCCTACGCGGTCTTCTAACCCTAGGAGTTGGAGTGTTCGTGGGAGTAGGACTACTGACACTACCCGCACCATCGACACCAACAACTACAACAGAGCTTGACGCAGTCCCCAAAGCATTCCCAGAAACACCAACAGCGGCCAATTGAGTACTTTCACCAAATGAGATGGTGGCATTGCCTGACTGGCTACCGGCAGAAAGATTAAGGCGGGCAACTAAACCAGTTCCAGAAAAAGGACTCCCTGGTGTCGCGCCAGCCACTATGTGGGCCGTTGAGCCCGAAACATCTTTCATTAACTCGAGAGGAAACTCACCAACCAACTCTACTCCGGATATTTCTATAACAGGTGAATCAACAGATAGAGAAATATCCACCGCGCTAACCTCATATCCATCACGTGTAGTCAAATAAATGTCGTATGTCCCGGTGGAATTCGGTTCAAGATTTAACTGTTGTGAAGCGAAATACAAATCACCGCCTACAGGAGCTGCGCTAACGTTTGTTGTTTGTCGCCTGGTTGAAAGGTTTGAACTGATGAATAGGCTGAAAACCATAACGACAACCGCCAACAGGGGCAACATTGGAACTTTACTAAGGTTCTTATACATGCCACGGGCAGATTTAAACATATGTAATCCATACTAGCACACTAACCTTTCACACTGTCAAGACCTATTTTCACTTAACCTATACATAAAGACATTAAGAGGGAAAATCACAACCGCATTCAATACCCTTCTTAGTCTCCATGGCTCTGTTGCCAATCTCCACAACCATTCAAAACCAAGTTTTTCAATAGCCTTTGGCGGGAGCAATGACCTGCCTGAAACGTAATTAAACGTACCTCCTACTGTCATACCTAGTCCAACGGGCAACTCAGGAAGATGTCGTGCCAGCCATCGCTCTTGTTTGGGGAAATTAAATGCTACAAACAGCAAATGAGGCTTAAATTGAGAAATTTCATGGAGGACTTCGTCATTAATTACTCTGTCTCTTTGGGTCTGAGGCATAGCTTTTTCGTCAAGCATTGGACCTGAAGAAAATCGAACAGCAACATTTTTGTATTTTTCCGAAACAATCTTTGAAGCACGCTCTGCTTCATCAGATTTTCCGCCCAACAAATACACCCGCCACTTCTTTTCATCGGCGATCTGAAGCAATTCCCAAAACAACTGTCTCCCCTTCATTACGGGAACTCTCTTCTGAAGCGACTGTGGTCTCAAAAGCACAAGTAAACCGACATAAATCCCTTGCAAAATCATAACAGGTACCCGCAGTAGATGATTTTGTGGTAACTTTTGGTTCATATACACTACCGCAGCAGCGAGACCTATGCTGTCAACAGGCGCATAATCAACACCTTCCAATAATTTCTGCAAATTGCGGTCTCTATACACTCCCAAAACGTTCTCTGAATTAGGAGTCATCATAAATCTAGAATCTGATATTGTGAGACATTCACGCACATCTTTTAGCAAAAGGTGTATTGGAGTGCTACCCACTTTGCAATTGAGTATCGTATAGAAATCTCGGACTTTTTCTTTCATTATTTTTTAGATAAAACTCTTATTCAAGCTCACAAATTAATTTCGCTACTTTATTTATAAATTATCTTCCTAAATAGTACTACAATTTATCACCTCCATCATTCGGAAATTGCTTAAATTTATACGTTTTGAAGACATAAATAC
>RFHA01000439.1 GCA_003696565.1 Chloroflexota bacterium | reverse complement strand
GTACAACTTAGCATCAAACCAGTACCAACACATTTGCGTACCCAATCAATGGAATTTTTTGCCGGATTTTGGATATTGTGGGTGATGTTCCCACTCATTGCTGTTTTTAGTGGTTGTTTTGTGTTATATCGACAAATACACGCAAAACGACATCGTATGTTACGGAGAAAATCTGCATTAAAACGTGCTCAACAAAGACTAATGCAAGCTGATACTGGTGATAAAATTGCACGCATTGTTTATGCATATATAGCAGATCAACATAACCTTGCTAATCATGATGTGACACATAACAACTGGTTGGAATTCCTGCCCGTTAGTTACAACGCAACCACACTTGAAATTCACGTGGACGAAGCACGAGGATACCAATTTGCACCAAGCAGTGACCACGTTAATTTACGCCCTTTAGCAAAACGCATAGCACACTTACTTAATGAGTTAGATGACATATGGCAAAACGAATAATTCTGTTTTTGATATTAAACAGCATTGTGCTAATTTCTCTTTTTGCACAAGATCAACGCATGAGCGATGCTAATA
Source organism: Chloroflexota bacterium (assembly GCA_003696565.1). GTDB lineage: Bacteria > Chloroflexota > Anaerolineae > Aggregatilineales > Phototrophicaceae > DAOTWY01. Next base: position 10,604 of record RFHA01000439.1, on the reverse strand, counting down.
TTGCCTATCTAAATGGCGATTATCAAACAGCCATTAGACTATATGAGGCATTGATAGCTGATGGTGTGCAAGATGCTAACGTATATTTCAACCTCGGCAATGCTTATTATGAGGCTGGGCAACCAGGATTTGCACTTGTTAACTATCGTCGCGCTCAGCAGATTGCCCCTCGTGACGAGCAAATTAATGCCAATATCACTTTAATTCGGGCGATACGTGTTGATTTTCAAGGCAGTGAGTCTTATTGGCTTGATAGTCTTGCAATGTCAACCTATACAATACTTACATTACAAGAGCTTGGATTGATCGCTTTAATTATCTGGGGGATTTTTTTTATTGCGCTATCATGCCGCTTTTGGGGATATCAATGGCTTAATCGTTGGTTAATTTTGATAGGTGTTTTTGCATTGATGCTTATACCCCTTTTTGGCGGACGATATTACGCTGATAAGCATCGTCCGCCGGCAGTTATTACGGCTCTTTCTGCTCCAGTAAGAAGTGGACCTAGTGAGAGCTATCTTGTGATGTATGAATTGTTTTCTGCGGCAGAGGTCCGTGTTCTGGATATAAAAAATAGTTGGGTAAGAATTACTGAACCTAATGGACGTGAGGGATGGATACCTCGAACAGCAATCACTTTGATTCACGAATAATATCAACAATTTGTTCGTAATGATCCGCCACACGCACACCAGCATCACTTAACGCCTCAATTTTTTCTTGTGCTGTGCCACGACCACCTTCAATAATCGCACCGGCATGTCCCATACGCGTTCCTTGTGGGGCAGATTTACCTGCAATAAAAGCTGTTACAGGTTTAGTCATGTAATGTTTAATATATGCCGCAGCTTCGATCTCCTCACTTCCTCCAATTTCACCTAATAGCACAACATGGTCCGTATCTGCATCGTTTTCAAACATCTCTAATACATCAACAAAATTTGTCCCCAATATCGGATCACCACCAATTCCCACAATTGTACTTTGTCCTAATCCATGTGCTGAAAGCGCATTCACTACGTCATAACATAATGCACCGCTTTTAGAAACCACACCGATTTTACCTTTTTGAACAATTTGCCAGGGAATAATGCCGATACTACATTGTCCAGGCACTAGAATACCGGGACAATTCGACCCAATGAGGCGTGATCCTATTTGTTTAAGATAATATCGAACCTGCATCATCTCAAACACAGGGATACCTTCTGTGATACAGATAATTAATTTTATTCCAGCATCAGCCGCTTCGTAAATTGCGTCAACAGCATAGCTTGGTGGTACGAAGATCACACTGACATCTGCACCTGTAGCTTCAATGGCAGATTCAACATTATCAAAAACGGGTTTGCCATGTACCCACTCACCGCCACGCCCAGGGGTTACACCTGCAACAATATTTGTATTATATTCTAGCATCTGCCCTGTATGGAAACGCCCCTCACGCCCAGTTATTCCTTGAACTAAAACACGTGTCAACTTATGAACTAAAATCGACATTTTGTACCTCATGGATCGCTTGAATTACAGCCTGAGAAAGCGTATTCATCGTACAAATACGTAGCAAATTTGCTTGATTGAGCATTTCACAAGCCTCATTAGATTTTGTCCCTTGTAAACGCACAATCAACGGCACAGCAGATTTGAGATTGCGATATGCTGTAATGATACCCTGTGCTACCTCGTCACAACGTGTCATACCACCAAAAATATTGACAAGCAGCACTGCCACAGATGGTTCAGATAAGATAATCTCTGTTGCTGTTTGTATTTTTTCAGCAATTGCACCGCCACCTATATCAAGAAAGTTAGCCGGCTTCCCACCATAAAAGTGTATAGCATCCATTGTTGCCATCGCTAACCCCGCACCGTTAACCAAACATCCAATATTCCCGTCTAGTCGTATATAGCTCAATTTTGCATTTCTGGCACGGATCATAGTTTCATCTTCAGTGCTGGTGTCTCGCATGGCTGCAAGATCAGCATGACGAAACAAAGCATTATCATCAATAATCAATTTCGCATCTAATGCCATAAATTGTTGTGTTTTAGTAATTGCCAATGGGTTGATCTCTACTAATGTTGCATCGCTTTGTACATAACACCGATAAATCGCTTGCACCAGAGTATCAAACTTTCGCCATAAATCACGCGGTAAATTCAATTCGCTTGCGATACGCATCACTTGGTAAGATCGCAACCCAATAATAGGATTAATATATGCTTTTATGACCTGGTCTGGATCAGCAAACGCGCTTTCTTCTACGTGCATGCCGCCAGTTGCCGTTGCTACAAGAACCGGTTGCCCACTTGAACGGTCATTAACAATCGCAATATATAATTCTTCAGCTATATTTACAGTTGTTTCTACTAAAACTTTATGAATTGGTAACCCTTGAATGTTGTTTTTTAGCATCACACTGGTGTAATATTCTGCTTCTTCCGGGGTGTGTGCTTGTTTGATCCCTTCAGATCGAGCACGTTCACCAGCTAACACTTGTGCTTTGATAAAAACATGACCACCTTGCCGGTTGGCAATATAAAACGCCTCTTTTGGGGTATGTGCAATTTCTCCGTGTGGAACAGGTACGCCAAACTCCGCAAGACGTTGCTTGGATTGATATTCATGTAATCTCACAATTTCACCTAATAATTTCGATTTTATTTTGAATAATAACAATTTCTGGGAAATGTGTTTCGACCCAGACTGTGACAGTTTGGAGAGTCTGCTGAATATGTCGACTTGAGTTACTAACTGTTGTAATAGCGATCTGTGCAGACTGCCAAATATCGTGATGGTCAACTTCTGCTGTTGCAATATTAAACTGGCGTTGTATTTTTGCTTGCATTGATTTTAAAATACCACGTTTCTCTTTCAATGAACTAACGCCTGGTAAATAAAGATCAAGTGTGAGTAACCCAATTACCACTTTTGACATAAGATTTTTTGTGGAATGATAAACATTACTACCATTATACTATGGTTGTTGTTAGCGTTGAATCCAGGGTTGCGCTATACTGGCTAATATGTTTTACAAGTCAACCCAACTATGGGGGTATTTATGAAACGATCCAACCTACTTGCATTTGCCCTCATCGTACTATTACTGGGCATAACGTCAATTTCTGCCCAAGACGATGAAGAAAATTTATTAACTAATCCTGGTTTTGAAGAACCATTTGTTGCACAAGGGGGTAGCCCTGTACGAATGGTAGCACAAGGCTGGACACCCTGGCACCTACCTCGTACCGATGACATGCCAGATTACGCAAATCGCCAGCCCGTTTATGCATTGGCAACTGACGATGAGCCACGCATTTGGGAAGGCGAAATGGCACAATTGATGTATAACAACACGTGGTACACCCATATTGGTGGTGTTTACCAAGTTGTAGAAAACATCACACCTGGGACTGAGTTACGCTTTCAAGTGTATGTTTATGTCTGGTCTTCTGCATTTTCTGACCGTGAGAAAAGTGAAGATGATGGTCAGGTTATAGTGCAGGTGGGTATTGATCCAATGGGCGGCACGGATCCAACAAGTAATAATATTGTTTGGTCACCTGGTTTGCCCCAGTACGACGCTTACCGTCCTTATAGCGTTATTGCTACTGCTGCAAACGATACGGTCAGTGTGTGGGTACGGTCTACTGTAGGTAAACCTGTTGAATACAGCTATATTTATTTGGATGCCGCAACACTGTCTCCAACCACACAAACCATTATTTTCACTGAAACACCTCAATCAACTACCGTGGCAATTGCTCCATCCGAAACAACCATACCAACAGATACAGAAGTTCCGCCTACAAACACAACTTTGCCACCATCTAATACGCCTGTACCACAAACGACAAACACGAGTGTTCCATCAAACACACCTATACCTACCTCAACGAATACAGATATTCCACCATCTGAAACCCCAACCACAGATGTAACTCAAACATTGCCACCGACCAATACAACTTCACCAACTAACACAGTTATGCCTCCGCCAACGTTACCGGCAGATAACATTGATCCAACACCAACACGAGAAGGTGTTAGCGTCACTAACACACCTACACTGCAAGCAACGGATACAAGCACACCAACTAACACTGAGCCGGTTATCGTTCCAACAGATACCCCTGCACCCACTAATACACCTATATCCACAGGAGGCAATACAGTCAGCCCGCAGTTCCGTAACACCTTGACATATGTTGTTCAGCGTGGAGATACCGTAGGGCGTATTGCTATTTTATATGGCAGCACAGTAGAGGCAATTAATGCAGCTAATGGACTAAATGAGGATAATCTCATTTATGTTAATCAAACCTTATTAATCCCTGTGCCGTTGCCACCGCCAGCGACTTCTACACCAACACCGACCTTAACACCATCGGTTACACCGGAAATATATCCAACAGATGTGCAGACAACCGGGCAGGGTGGTGCAACACTTGTGCACATGGTCCAACGCGGGGAAACACTTTCTTCAATTGCGCGCCGCTATAACACAACAGTCCAAGCCATTGCCCAGGCGAATCGTATTACAAATGTCAACTTGATCTATGCTGGTCAACAGTTAGCTATTCCAACGAATACGCCGAATATTGCACCGACACCTGTTACAACAACATTTGGCACTGGTGGACAGTGCTTAGCAGGGGCACAGCACGTTGTTCAACCTGGGGAAAATCTTGTAACTATTACGCTTGCCTATTGTGTGTCATTGCAAAACATCATTCAACTTAATGGATTACAACCGCCATATGTTGTCCAAGTTGGTGATGTATTGAGAATACCATGAGCTATCGTGTAATTAAGAATGCCGAAACCGGTGACATCATACTACGCAAAGCGAAGTGGTGTGCATCATTCTGGTGTCATCTAAAAGGATTACAATTTGTTAGAAATTTACCAGAAGATGAAGGATTGTTGTTTGTGACTGGAAAAGAAACCCGGTCACAAGCAACCATTCATATGTTTTTTATGTTTTTTAGCATTGGCGTTGTATGGTTGGATTCTCAAGGTAAAGTAGTAGATAAAAAACTTGCTAAACCCTGGAGACCAGCCTATGCACCATCCCTACCTGCACAATATTATATTGAAGCACGTCCGAGTGTGTTAGACAAAGTGCAAATTGGAGATATTCTACAGTTTGATGAGGTAAAATGATCCGTCACCTTTTAGCAAAGCCGCTTATTATTATGATGCTATTGCTATTTACAACTACTACGCTTGGTCAATCTGAAGTTCCTCCAGACGATCCTAATATTATTATCCATATTGTACAACGTGGTGAAAATCTTTTTCGCATCGCATTAAATTATGGGTTGACAACAGAACAAGTTGCACAAGCCAACAATATCACTGATCCAGGAAATATCTTTGTTGGGCAAAGATTGATTATTCCTTTTAATGAGTTGGCAATTGTTCAGCAACCCCCAGAAACGCATATTGTTCAGCCTGGCGAGACCTTACAGCGAATTGCCGATCTTTATGGTTTAACAATAGATACATTGATCCAACTAAATGGTATTGAAAATCCTAACCGCATTTATGTTGGGCAGGTTTTACAAATTAGCGGTGAAGCGGTTGAACCAGACTTTATTGAAACAATTCACATTGTGCAAAGTGGAGAATCCTTATCTGGTATTGCGCGTCAATATGGGGTGGCATTAGCGGATATTCAGCAAGTAAACGATATTGTAAACCCTTCACGTATTTATGTTGGGCAACAGCTTATTATTCCAGGCATTCATCCAACAAATACGACAGCAGCAGAATTACCAGATTTTGTAACCAGTCTTAACTTACGTCCACTATCATTTGTAGAAGGACAAACAGGTTTAATAAGATTAACAACACAAACACCAGCCAATGTAACCTCATCATTTCTTAATCGTTCTCAGGTTGTTATTTCACAGGAAAACAACACTGTTCATCTGATGTTCATACCGATACCTATTTTTACAGAAGCAGGAATATATCCAATTGAAATCACTCTAACGTCTTCCACAGGTGAGATCGCACAAATCAGTTTTAATATCCAAGTGGTTAGTGGGGGATATGGCAGTCAATATATTACGTTGCCAGAAGACAAAGTGCCTCTTTTAGCTCCCGGTGTTGAGCAAAATGAGATGGCAATCTTGACAACAGTGACAAGCTCATTCACCAATGAACGTTACTACCAGGGTACCATGAGTTTGCCGGCAGCAGCAGCCATGAACGCCCCCTATGGAACACGTCGCTCTTATAATGGCGGAGCGTTTGACCATTATCATAATGGGGCTGATTTTGCGGGGGCACCCGGCACACCTGTGTATGCTGCCGCTCCGGGACAAGTTGTATTGGCAGATACACTTAATATCCGAGGCATTTCTGTCGTTATTGATCACGGCTGGGGCGTTTATACAAATTACTCTCACATGGCGGAACGTTATGTCAATATTGGAGACTTTGTTCAAACAGGACAGCCCATTGGTGCAGTTGGTAACACTGGACGGGCAACAGGGGCACATCTGCATTGGGAACTATGGGTTAATGGCATCCCTGTTGATCCAATGCAATGGGTCTGGCAAACATTTCCATAAAACAAACAGACCTAGAAAAATCCAGGTCTGTTTATTTATCCTTCGACTTTATAATACGCGCCATCAAGTACTTCAAAATCTGTGAATAAGAAGTGATCATGATAGTAGTGAATCCACAAGAACGACAGGATAGATGTATAGTACGCGACATCAAAACGCCATAGCTGCAAAGCGCGCGTGTCTCCAACTGGTACCACTGCCGCAGATGGTGTGATAATATGTGCCATTGCAAATACAACTAAGAAGATCACCAGTGAGCCAACTAGCATAATGGCACTTAAAAGGTATAGCCCTCGTGAGTTTTCATTTGTGCGGCTAAAGCGTGAAACAAGTGGTGCGCTCTGATCTAATTGTCCCATTGCTTGTTTCACTTTGATAATATAGAACGTGATCGCCAAATATTGGAAAGAATGCCAAGTATTTAACCCTTGAAATGCTGTATCAAGGTTGGGCAAGGCAGGCATTGTAAAAGCAATCACAATAGTAAAAGCGATAAAAGTTGTTTTAGGGACATTCAAAATCCCCTGGCGATATTCCTGATAGGTCTTGTAAACAAAAGCAATAACTGCCACTGCAAAAACAGCTGACATTGTATAGAACAGCCATTTTTGCTGAAAGAACCCAGGAATAACACGAGTTAAATCATTCACACCAATATCAAATGAGCCTTCACTAACTTTCCAAGCTGCTACAGGGAACAGACATGTGAGAATGACTGCATAGTCAATAAGCCGGGCGCGCATACTCACAGCACTTTGTTTACGAACAAAGTTATGTTCTTTATGATTATACAGTTCAACAATATAGGTAACTTGATGCAACACATGTAATGCCGCCCAGAAAAAGAAAACGGTTAGCAGCAGTGTTAAATTTAAGAATGCTAATGAAACAACAACGATGGGGATAATGATGGATGAGCGTAACAGCATTGGATACCGTTTGCCAAAATCCGCATCTAACCCCGTACGTAAGAACGTAGACATCATATGCGGACCGCCAACAGCAATAGCAACAAAACCATTAACAAGATTCCGGCTTACATCTGGATCCATGCCAAACTGGACCCCTAGTAAATAAACCAAATACGGTAGTGGCACAACAATCACGCTGAAAGTGATAAACATCAAATCCCAACGACGATTACGCAGCCACAACGATTTTTGATCGACATCTTTAATTTGACTACTGCCCATTACAGGCATTGGTGCAGCAGATACGCTCATAGACAACCTTTCATACTATCCTGATCATGTAAACACGGACTATCCAGTAAAAGTTACGTTTATAATATAAATGAGAATCATGTGAAGATCAAATCATTTTAATACTACATGATGTTTACGACAACGTGGCTCATAAGACTCCATTGCGCCAACTTTAATTACCGGATCATCATAACGTGCTGGTTTACCATTGACTAACCGCTGAGTTCGACTTGCCGCCTCACCACATACAACACATATAGCTTTAAGTTTTGTCACATCTTCTGCTATACATAACAACTGTGGCATCGGACCAAACGGTTCTCCACGAAAATCCATATCTAATCCAGCAACAATAACGCGAATATCTCGTTCTGCTAGCGTTTGTACAATATCAATCAGCGCAATATCAAAAAATTGTGCTTCATCTATAGCGACAACAGTTGTATTTTCTTCTACTAATGTCAATATCTCAGATACTTGAGAGATAATTTGCGCACGTATTTGTTGTCCATTATGGCTGCTTACATGCTCTAAACTATATCGATCATCAATTGCTGGTTTAAAGACCTGAACTTGTTGTTTAGCGATTATGGCACGGCGTACACGACGAATAAGTTCCTCTGTTTTTCCACAAAACATACTGCCACAAATAACTTCAATTTGCCCATGATGATGCTTCATCACCGTAGTCCTTTCTCCAAATCACCTTGCATACACAAAGAAAAAAGCAGCCATGCACTTGCGTGACTGCTTTTTAATTGAAAAATTGATCTACTGCTTATTCGCTTGCAGGTAACTCATACCCAATTGTTTTGAGATTCTTCTTGATATCGCTTAGAACCTTCCGTCCAATTCCAGGAATTTCTAAAATAGCTTCGTCACCACCAGCTTCTAGCTTAGCAAAGAAATCTGCTACAGTAACGATACCGTGTTCTTCCAGGATATTGGTGAAACGTGCGCTTAAATCCAGCTCAGAAAGCAGCAAATTGGGTGGAGTTTTGCTTTCTTCTCTTGCTTGGGCATCTGCAAGAATTTGATCTCTTGCTTGAAGCCGCTTCATGAATTTATCAACACGCCCTTCAGTGTCAACAATGCGTTGTTCACCGGTATAAAACGGATGGCAAGCTGAACAAATATCTGTGCGGATTTCTGGCACAGTTGCTCCTGTTGTCCAAGTGTTGCCACATGCGCATGTCACACGGACTTCGTCATACCATTGTGGGTGCAAATCTGTTTTCATAAATCAATCCTCTTGGATTTATATCACGGCTCTGAGGTAGAGTAGCGTGATATGCCGAACTAAGATTTTGCGTTCGGGGGTTCGGGATAGACGCTGATTTGCTTTTGCCCGCCACGCCCACGCATACGCTCAAAAACTACATAGCCTTCGATTGTGGCAAAAATCGTGTGATCTTTACCGATACCGACGTTGTGACCAGGGTGGAACTTGGTGCCACGCTGGCGGATGATGATGTTACCCGGAACAACATATTCGCCGCCAAATTTCTTTACACCAAGCCGCTTTGACTGGCTGTCACGCCCGTTATTACTGGAACCACCGCCTTTTTTATGCGCCATGTCGAATGATCCTTTTCTCTAGTTAACCAACAGAAATATCGTCAATCCGAAGACGGGTATAGTATTGACGGTGACCATAACGACGGCGATAGTTTGTGCGTTGGCGATATTTGAAAACAATCACCTTCTTACCACGAAACTGTTTGACAACCGTCGCCTTAACACTTGCACCTTTGACAGTCGGTTGACCAATTAAGGTCTTTTTACCATCACTCACAAGCAGCACATCGTCAATTTCAATTTGTGCATCTACATCTTGAGGCAGTCGTTCAACATCAATTGTTGCACCAACTTCGGCACGATATTGACGACCTCCAGAACGAAAAATTGCGTACATTTCTAACATACTCCAATCTTCACTTGCCACCGCAGATGCATCGCTAATGCGGGCGATCTGACGGGGAAGATTTGGCGGATAAAAAACGCCCCGCTGTGTAAGGGCGCGTAGAAAATTATACGCGATAACCAGTCTTAGCGTCAACGTGTATTTTATAGAATTAGCATTGCATCTCCAAAGCTAAAAAAGCGGTACTTTTCAGCCTTAGCTGCCTCATACGCTTGAAAAGTAAATGCTTTACCTGCAAAGGCAGAAATCATCATCAACAATGTTGATTTCGGTAGATGAAAATTTGTAATCATGGCATCTACTACACGCCACTTATAGCCAGGATAAATAAACAACCGTGTATCTTGCTCAAAGGCTATAACTGGTCTCCAAGGGCAAATATTTTCTGACATAGTTGGATTTGACGGGTCTCCGCCTGCACTCAAAATACCAGCTGTTTCAAGCGTTCGCACAGAAGTTGTACCAACTGCTATAATCCGCCCACCTGCTAATTTTGCATCGTTGATAATTTTAGCGTTTTCAGGTGTTAGCGTCGCCCATTCACTATGCATATGGTGATCTTCTACACGGTCAACTTTGACGGGCTGAAAGGTATCTAAGCCGATATGGAGCGTGCAATATGCAAACTTAACCCCCTTATCACGCAGGGTCATTAACAATTCACTCGTAAAATGTAATCCTGCAGTTGGAGCTGCTGCTGAACCTTCTTGACGACTGTAAACTGTTTGGTAACGTTCGTCATCATTAAGACGGGTATGAATGTATGGGGGTAGGGGTGTTTCACCAATTTCTTTTAGAAGATGATTTACTGGACGATCGAACTGTATAATTCTTTCGGCATTTTCTAGTTCTTCTACTACTGTGGCAGTCACTTCACTTTTAGGAAATTT
>RFHA01000438.1 GCA_003696565.1 Chloroflexota bacterium | reverse complement strand
TTCTTAAAGTACATTATAAAGCCATGACTAACTGGCGGAAATGTTCGCCACGTGCAGCGAAGTCTTGATAGGCATCATAGCTTGTTCCACCCGGAGAAAGTAAAACAACATCGCCAGATTGAGCTAGCTTAGCAGCTAGAAGAACGGCTTGTTCTAACGTTTCGACCCGTGTCACTTGGTCAGTATGACCAGTTAATTGCTGAACAGTTTGCAGAACAATATCGCCATCACGCCCAAAAGCAATAATGTGGCGTGTTTTATGCAAAGCCAATGCAATCATTTGAGTCCAGGACAGTTTTTTATCCGCCCCACCAGCTAATAAGATAATCGGCTCGGTATAACTATTTAAAGCAGCGATTACACGCTCTGGTGCAGTGGCAATACTATCGTTAACATACGTCACACCATTTAACTCACGGATGGTCTCTAAGCGGTGTGGCACGGATTGAAAAGTGAGAATTGTGTCTCTCATGATGTCTGGCGGCACTCCAGCTGTACCGGCAATTGCGCAAGCAGCCAACACATTTAACACATTGTGTTCACCACGCAATGGTATTTCACTGACATCGCACACAATATGCGGCGAATCATCTGGCGTAGCAATACCAGCAACAGTCAAACGGCTACCAACCATAAACGCCCCATGTGGGACAATTTCACGCATACTAAACCAAACTAAATCTCCCTGAACAATTGGCTCAAGAGAGCGACTACCGGGATCATCACGCCCTAAAATAGCAGCACTGCCAGGAGGTTGATGCGCAATGATATTCGCCTTCGCCCGCATGTAGTTTTCCATCGTTCCATGGCGATCTAAATGGTTTGGAGTGATATTGAGTACAGCACCAATCAAGGGACTCGTGAACACCAGTTCAAGCTGAAAACTGGAAAGCTCCATAACGACCTGATGTTCTGGGCGAATTCCCATAATGACATCCAGCAAGACGTTGCCAATGTTGCCGCCTATCCAAGTTGTTTGCCCGGCGTTTTTAAGCATCTGCCCTACTAATGTGGTGGTGGTGGTTTTACCAGCACTACCTGTGATACCAATAACTGGAGCCGGGCATCGTTCCAAAAATAACTGGGCATCGTTGGTGACTGGAATTTGTCGCCGGATAGCTTCTTCAACAATCGGTAAATTAAGCGGCACCCCGCCGGATACACAAACCAGGCGTGTGTCATCTAATAATTCGAGTGGGTGCCCGCCTAATGCAAAACGCACTTGTGGAAAATGGCGTAAATCAACATCAATATCATCTTGTGGGCGCATATCAGTGACGATCACCCTTGCACCCACAGTTGGCAACCAGCGCGCCAACGCTTGCCCCTGACGAGCAAAACCAATCACTAAAACTTGCCGCCCACTTAATAAGTCACTGCTATTGGGGAAAAACATGGCAATCAGCCTCCAAGTTAGATGTTAGATCAATGCCAAAGCGACACCCACCATCGCAGAGAGCATCCCAACTAACCAAAAACGTTGTACAATCTGCGTTTCGCTCCAACCACCTTTTTGGAAATGGAGATGTAATGGAGCCATGCGGAAAAGGCGGCGATCTTCGCCAAGATATTTGCGGCTATATTTGGCTGAAGCAACTTGCAAGATGACCGAAACAGTTTCTGCAACGGGAACAATCGCAATAATGGGCAACAGCAACCACTGCCCTGTCATCACGGCAATGGTGCCTAATGTTGCACCTAATGCCAAAGACCCTGTATCTCCCATAAATAACTGTGCTGGGTGTGCGTTATACCATAAAAAGGCGAAACATGCCCCTACTAGCACAAAGCATAACTGAACCAAAAATATTTGCCCTTGAAGATAAGCAATAACGCCATAAGCGGCAAATGCACTTGCTGTGATAATACCAGCTAAGCCATCCAAACCATCCGTTAAATTCACGGCGTTGGAGGTGCCGATGATGATGAACATCGTCATCGGGATAAACAAGACAGGAGAGACGGTAATGGTATACGGCAATAAGGGTAAATCAACCTCATTGGCAAATGAAAAACCACCTTCAAAAAGTGAGATTGTGCCAGCGACAAAGCCGGATAAGATCAATTGCCCGGTAAACTTAGCACGAGGGGAAATACCTGTGCCAATTGGTCCACGAGATCGCCGCACCCCTTCCCAATCATCAATTGCCCCCAAAAAACCAAATCCAAGCAAAACAATCAACGGTAAGAACGTGCTAGCACCTTGCCCGGTTTGTACAACATTGGCAATGTTGAGGACAAACACAATCAGCACGACGGGAATAACAATCATGATTCCCCCCATTGTGGGCGTACCGACTTTTTTCTGATGTTCTTCAGAAAGTTCCACTTGGATTTGTTTGCCAATTCGCAAGCGGCGCAAAATCTCCACAAAAGGACCACCCCAAATAACACATAATAAGAAGGTGATCATTCCCACACTCAAAGCAAACGGTAAACCACTCACCACAACTTATACTCCCTCAATTACCAATTGAAGCACCGGCTGATTCCAGTGCGATTCGCACGTCATCAGTTGGAATTTCTAACAGCACGACCAAACGAGAAACCAATCGGCTAAATACCGGTGCAGCTACTTCACTTGCCCAGCGTCCACTGGTCGGGCGGTCTAGTTTAATCAACACGCTGACCTGCGGATCATCCGCGGGCAAAAACCCTACGAATGTCATGATCCAAGCATCAGTTTCATAACTTCCGCCAGATGGAATTTCTGCAGTACCAGTTTTGCCGGCGATTGTATATCCAGGTACTTGGGCGCGCCCATCCACATCCCCCTGAACAACAGCCACCATCATATCAGTAACAGTCTGTGCCGTTTCAGCAGATAAAACACGGACCGCCTGCGGCTCAGAGGTGATAATTCGATCACCGTCAATCATTTGATAAACAACGCGGGGTTTCATCATAATGCCATCGTTAGCAATGGCGTTGATTGCTGTGAGCATCTGTAAGGGTGTAACAGATAACCCTTGTCCAAAGCTATTTGTGCCGAGGTCACTTTCGCTCCATGTACCACTTAGGTCTGTTGGCGTACGCATAAAACCGCTGGCTTCTCCCTGGAGATCGATCCGAGTGGGGCGACCAATCCCAAAACGTGCCATCATCTGATAAAAATTAGTCGCTCCAAGTTCTTCTACGGCTAAGGTTGCCGCCCCAACATTAAGGGATTGAACAAGGATTTGCTCAACATCGACTTCACCATGTGCGCGGCGATCCCAATTTTGGATACGAATGCCACCAATTTCAAACACGCCTTGATCGTTATATGTCCAATCTGGGGTAACAGCACCCACCTCTAACGCAGCTGCCACGGTCAACACTTTAAAGACTGATCCAGGTTCATATAAACTACTGATTGCTGGGTTTTGTAGTTGAAGCGGGTTATCAACCTCATAATAGACATTAGGATCAAAAGAAGGATAGCTTGCCATCGCTAAAACATCGCCATTACGAGGATCCATGATAATGATTGTACCGCCGGTTGCACCGGTTTCGGTAATAGCGCGTTGTAATTCGCTTTCTGCCAAGAATTGAATATCGCGGTCAATGGTCAAGACCAAATCCGCACCACTTTCTAACTGTGCGGCAAAATCTTCAGGCAAGTCAAAAGGAATATTGCTGACTTCAGCATCTTCAAACCTGCCAGCTAGTTGAGTTTGATAATAGCCTTCTACGCCATAATTACCACGGGCATCTTCCCCAATGCCACTCACAAAACCAATGACTTGTGCGCCAAGCGCACCTTGTGGATATACCCGTCGCTGAAGGCGATCTACATCAATAGCAAAATCCAGCCCCAAATCACGAATTTGCCGCCAGGTTTCGCCATCTACCACTGCCAAAAATTCAGCTGGGTTAGTGCTATCCCGTAACAGGGTAAACAATTCTAGTTCATCCCAGTTAGGCAAAATGCGCGCTAGCTTAGGGGCTGTATCCGCAATATCGGAGACCAGATTAGGACTGATAGAAACACGATATTGCACGGTATTAACAGCAAGGGGATTACCGTTGCGATCATAAATTTCACCTCGTGGGGATTCAATACGCTCAGTTCTTCCAGCGTTGGCATCTCGCTGGATGGCAAACTCAGCAGCGACCCGTGGGTCTTGAGGAAATTGGAACCAAATCACCCGTAACAAAAGTAATATTGCGGCAAAGAACATCGCACCCGCAACAAAAGGCAAGCGTTGACGCACAATGTCTTGTTGTTGCATCATCTAGCCTCCCAAAAGCTCATTCACGCTACGCCAAAAATTATTCCATTGGCGGCTTAACCATGCTCCAAAAGTCTCGTTATAAGTTGAGATATTTGGGTCTTGTTGTGGTGGTGCAATCGGCGCAACAGTATCTACCCGTGGCGGTTGATAGCCTTCTACCAGCAAATATTCTAACTGTCCCCGGTCTGCAGGGACAAACCCGATGCTTTCAGCGCGAGTTTGCAAATTCGGAACGCTTTTGAAACGTGCAATCTCTGCGCGTAGTCGCTCGTTCTCTCGCTCTAAGTCATCACGTTGATCGATGAGATCACTGAGGCGGCGGTTGGTTGTTGCTTCATTAACAACCTGAGAAAGATAGACACCGCCTAAAATGAGCAAGATAATAAAGCCAAGTATTGCCAATGTAGCAACCTCACGCTGAGGCTGCCATTGAGAACGTTGCAGCGCGTGTTTTACCCAAGATTGTTTTTTTGCCATTGTTTATAACTTCTCCACAATACGCAATTTTGCGCTACGGCTGCGCGGGTTTAAGCGAATTTCTTGCTCATCCGCCACAATTGGTTTCCGTGTTAGCAATTTAATGGTTGCACGTTTTTCCTGCAACATCATCCCCGGTGGAGAGACAATCTCTGTACTGGCAGCTTTGAAAATATGTTTCACAATACGGTCTTCTAAACTATGAAAGCTAATAACGGCTAACCGCCCCCCTGGACGTAATAGATCAATCGCATCAGGTAGCGTACGCTCAATGTGAGCAAGCTCATCGTTAACAGCGATTCGTAACGCTTGAAAGACGCGCGTAGCAGGATGATTTCCCTTCTTATGTCGGGGGACGGATTTTTCAATTAAGGTCGCAAGCTGTGTTGTTGTTTCAAAAGGACGGTTCCTGATAATAGCTCGTGCAATTTGCCGGCTGAAGCGTTCTTCACCATAGCGGAAAAAGATGTCCGTCAGCTCGTCTTCAGTCCAAGTATTGACTATATCAGCGGCAGATGCTTGCATAGCGTTTTGATCAAAACGCATATCTAGGGGACCCGGTTTCATAAAGGCAAACCCACGCTCTGGGGTATCTAACTGCATGGAAGAGACCCCTAAATCCAGAAGGATACCATCCACTTGATCCCAACCTAATACCGCAGCATATTGCTTCATATCCACATAACTGCCGTGCTGAATGGTAACGCGCTCTGAAAAAAGGTGTAAATGATGCTGAGCGATTTGAATCGCCTGTGTATCGAGATCAAGTCCCAAGACATGCCCCACCCCAGCTTGCAACAACGCATAGGTGTGTCCGCCAGCACCAAGTGTGCCATCAATTAAGCGCGTTGCGGTGTGTAAATGGTCAAGTATGGGTTGTAATAAAACAGAAACGTGTGGAACGTCCATAACCTCAATTTCACTCTGGTTAACTCATTGGTTATTATATCACACGGTCTTTACCAAAAACGGCTTGAACAAGCTGTTCTGCCCGGCGACGCATGAGTGCTTGGTCCATATATCCATCCCCTGTGAGCCAACCAGCCATGCCACAAGCAACTGCCCCAGCTTGGATAAACTGCGCTGCATTCTCAGCGTTCATACCACCATTACACATAAACTTCATGTGATTAAGAGGTGCAAAAACCGCCTTAAAATAATCTACTCCGAGTGAGCCGATGGGAAACAGTTTAAGCATTTTTACGCCCATCTCCCACGCCAGAACCGCTTCTGTTGGAGTGATTACGCCGGGGGCAATCAATACATTTGCCTTCATGACAGTTTCAACCACATCCGGCTGAAAAGCTGGTGAAACCACAAACTGGGCACCGGCATCTAAAACACGCCGTGCCGCCTCCACATCTAACACCGTACCCATCCCAACACAAACCGCCTCACCAAATTCGCGCTTAACCGCTTGCATGGCAGTAATCGGCTGGGTAGAGTTCATCGTAAACTCAAATACTTGAACACCATAGTCTAATAGGGTAGATACGGTTTTAATGGCAACTTCTGGTGTAAAATGACCGCGTAAGCCAGCGACAATCCGTGTCGAAACAATTAAGTCATAAGTCTGTTGCATTGTGCTATTTCTCCTATATTTTGTGATGGCAAGTGTTGTAATCCACACTATAATCTAAGTGAACAAAGTGTAACACAAAGGCGGAATCATGCGGAATTATGGTTTATTATGGTTGATTATAATAGGGCTGTTAACAGCGTGTGGCTCAACCTCCACAGATGATGAAAGCGCGTTGCCCACACGTTTTATTCCTCCTGAAGCCTTGGAGGCAACCCCAACCAGAGAAACAAGCTTTAGTGCGGCATCCGCACCGGAAGGGACAATCATCAGCCGTGCGCCTACGCTCCCGCCTACTTTTACACCAACCCCATTGCCGACAGAAATCCCAAC
>RFHA01000075.1 GCA_003696565.1 Chloroflexota bacterium | reverse complement strand
TGCCAGTGATCGGTATCTGGACACCCCCTGCACAAAGTATCGATCAATTTGGGCAACAAAGCCCAACCGCTCAAAGCTATCAGAGCGTACAGAGCTTTTTGCGATCTAATTACGAGATGCGCACGGTTGATCTATCAAGCGGCAATGTAGCAGGGGATATTGACGTGTTGTTCCTCATCAACCCGCAAAACCTCACCCAGATCGAACGCTATGCTGTCGATCAATATTTGATGCGAGGCGGCACATTATTCGTCACCACCAGCAGCTATCAATATGGCGTAGACCCCTTAACAGGGTGGATTAGCATTGCTCCCGTCAGTGGTGGCATCAATGATCTTTTGGCCAACTATGGCGTATCTGTGGATAGTCGCATTGTCATGGACACCCAAAACATGCAGATTATTGATGTCAGCAACAACGGGCAAATTATTCAATATCGTTCGCCGCACTTCATCGATGTTCGCGATGATGGCCTTTCGGATGATAGCTTGATCACGCGCAATATTGCGGCATTAGTGGTGTCGTTGGCTTCTTCGCTGCAAGTCAATGCCCCCGAAGGCGTAGCAGTGGAACGCCTGATCAACACCAGCGATCAAGCATGGGACAGCCTCAATACACGTCTGAAGCCCCCCGCCAGTGGCAACTATAATATTGATGGCGATACAGGAAAACGCCTGCTAGGGGTAGCATTGACGGGGCAATTTCAGAGCTTTTTCACCCAACCCGAAGGCGAAACAGTTGAGCCTTCCGCGCCCAATGCCTTGCCCGAAGGTGTTGAAGTACAACCCTTGACCCAATCGCCGCAGAACACGCGCCTCGTTGTGATCGGCAGCGCTGAATTCCTAAACGATTACACCCCACAAATCGCCCCTGAAAATCGCTCAGAATATACTGCCTTGTTGATCCAAAACCTGATCGATTGGGCTACGAGCGATGCCGATTTGCTCGACATTCGCGCCGCCGACACACAACTTCGCTTGCTTGAACCAATGGAAAAGAGCGAACAACAAATGATTGAGGTCGCTCTCGCCGCCCTAGACATTTTCGCGCTCATCATGCTGGGGGGAATGTGGCTCTTCTTCCGCCGCAGCGAACGCCCCATGCCTTTATGGCATGATGATGCCATTGAAGAAGAAGCCCACGCAGCGGCATAAATGCAAAAGGCGCACCCATTATTGTGAATGAGTGCGCCTTTTTTTGCTGGAAAAACTGTGGTTCACTTTAGTGTCTTATGGACAATGTCCTACGGACCCCATAAAAAATAGAATATTAACCAAAGATCAATCATCACAAACTCCTTTACTTAAATGTTTTTAGATAAACAATCGGTTTGCTTTAACCTTATTAATATATTACCATGCCACCGTTACGAAAATGTTACGGAAACGTTACCGATAACCGCGCCCAAAGCCCCTTGCTTTAGGGATGGGGATGTAGGGCGCTTGCTTATGGTAATACAACCTAGACGCGCCTCAAAGAAGTAACCTAGTAATTATGATAATAGGGCGCAAAACCTACAAATTCAGGCTGTATGAAAACGATGCCAACGTACATCTACACCAGCAAATCGACGTGGCAGGTTTAGTCTGGAATTAAGTGTGATAG
>RFHA01000437.1 GCA_003696565.1 Chloroflexota bacterium | reverse complement strand
CGGTCTATCCACACATTGGCGATAAAAAACATACATAACGCACTGACTAACCCAGCAAATAATAGCAAGGCAATCGTCAAAATAAAATCGTGGTAGCTGATAAACATCAGCTGTGCTGTCAACCAAACATTTAGAAAAATTAACATAACTAAAAAGGCAATATTGACTAATAGAGTCCACCGCAGGCTGGTGATGCGCTCTAAAACACCCAGGCGATAAAACACATAGACCAACATAACACTCCCACTACCGCTTGCTAACATGAACACCGCAAGCAGTTTTTGGTCTTGAGGCGGGGGATTCAGTGTGATAATGATGATGCCCATACTGATTATCAGGGCTGTCAACATTCCCCCAATCAGGAGTAGCGGATAGAAGTAATTAGGTCGTTTTTTTCGGTGGTTCAAATTTATATCCCACTCCCCAAACCGTTTGAATGTATTGCGGGTTAGATGGGTCAGCTTCTAACTTTTCACGTAAGCGACGGATATGAACGGTAACCGTGCTGTCGTCCCCATAATATTCATATCCCCACACACGATTAAGTAATTGATCCCTTGTAAACACTTGTTGAGGATAGGATGCCAATAACCATAACAAATCAAATTCGCGGACGGTCAATGTTGGGTTGCGCTCACCAATTTTTACAACACGCTTAAGCGGGTCAATAATCAACGCATCATATTGAAGGGGCTTCGCGCTTTCTTCTTCAGTGATGTTCCCCTGAACACGCCGCAACACTGCTTTCACCCGTGCCACTAGCTCACGCGGACTAAAGGGTTTAACCACATAATCATCCACACCAAGCTCAAATCCGGTGATGCGATCAGCTTCGTCCCCCCTGGATGAAAGGATAATAACCGGCACGCCGCCGTTAATATCTAACAACGTATATTCATCGGAGTTTTTAAGCACACGTAGCAGTGTAAAGCCATCTAAGCCAGGGAGCATAATATCCAGCAGGATTAAATCAACGTGCTGGTCACGTAATAAATCCATTGCTTGGGGGGCGGTTTCCGCTTCAATCACATGAAAACCGTCATGCTCTAAATATCGCCGCACAACTTCGCGCAGCATCATTTCATCGTCGATAATACAGATTGTTTTGCTCATAAAAAAATTTTATGCCAATATCCTTACGAATACGTTACAACGCTTGTGTTGATTATGCCAATATTTTTTTGAGTTTGAAATATTCTATAAGGAATATATAAAAAAGGGGCGCATCATCATACGCCCCGCACGTTTTTGAGGAAAATCACCATGCAAATAGATTAAAAGGGTAGGTTAGTGACGATTTCCTCTAATTTTAAGAAATCCTGTGTGCTAATGGCAAAGACCCACCGGTCATGTGACCAAGCAAAAACGTACCAACCACTTTGGAAAGCATAGAAATAGTTGACACAAAAAACCGTAAAACAAGCGTGAATGTCGCAATTCTTTTGATTAATTCATAAAATTTTCATAAAGATGAAAAAAGTCAAAAAAATCTTGGCAGGGTTTTGCATCTGCGCTAAGATGAAATTATCGACTATTAAAGTGATAATTTGCCTTTTTGAGGCACTCAACTAAATAATCCAAATCCACAACTAAATATGACATACAAAGGAGTCGCTGTTGCGCATCAAAATTGGTTTGGCGCAGATTTATCCAAAACTGGGTGATGTCCCCGCGAATCTTGAAAAACATCAGCAATATATTGCACAAGCAGTTCAACAAGGGGTTGATCTGTTGATCTTCCCAGAATTATCTTTAACTGGGTATCAAGTTCAGGATTTAGTGCCAGAGGTTGCCATCCGTGCAGATCAATCTGACAAAACATTTGCCGCATTACTAAAAGCGAGCCAACAACTTGACTTGATGTTTGGCTTCGTACGGCAAGACCTACGCAACCGTTTTTTCATCGCAGCGGCATATCTTAGCCAGGGAGAGTGTGTTCATATTCATCATAAGGTTTATTTGCCGACCTATACGATGTTTGATGAATCCCGCTATTTTGATCAGGGTGAGCGTGTGCAAGCCTTTGATACACGCTTTGGGCGTATGGGGATGTTGATCTGTGAGGATTTCTGGCATGTTTCTCCGCCATATTTACTATGGATGGATGGCGCGGATGTGTTTTTGTTACAGAGTTCCAGCCCAAGCCGTGGTTTAGATGCGTCTGATAGATTGGCAAGTACACGCTGGGTGGAATTGGTGACTCAGGCATATGGCAGCATGTTTACCAATTACATTATTCACTGTAATCGAGTAGGATATGAGGACGGTAAAAATTTCTGGGGTGGGTCTTCTATTGTAGACCCAAACGGTGATTTTTTGACTTCAGGCTATTATTTTGATGAAACTTTAATCACACAAGAGATTGATCTGAATCAAGTGCATCGCACACGCAGCCGTTTACCGCTTTTACGTGATGAGCGTCCGCATTTGATTCAGCGTGAACTCATGCGCATACTCAATGATCATGGAGGGTAACCAATGACTAATTATCAATATACAGACATCGCCCGTATGTATGGTGAATGTATCCTCTATTGGATGCTGGAACATGCCGTAGATGGGCGGGATGTTGATGATTATGAGATGCAGGTTGGCAGTGGCTTGCCAGACTTGGAATTTCAGATCGGCATGAAGTGGCTGATTGAACAACAATTGTTAGATCGTCGGGAAGACCGGCTTCATTAGCTCTGACGCATGGGCGTTTCATTAATCGTCTGTGTGAAGCCCGCAAGCCGGGCTTTTTAATATATAACAATCAAGGATCATCAATGGATGTTAAAACCACACTGACCAAAACAAAAGCAGGGCGGCGGTTTATGGGGTTTATGCGTGCCGTGAACCAAGGAGATGAGCGTGTTCTGCGCACCACCGTGACGCAATATATTACTGAAGAAGCCTTGCAACTACACGATGCAGAAACGTGGGTTAAACAGTTAATGCATATTCATCAAACAACAGGCGGTTTAAAGGCAATCCAAGTGTTGGCATCTGATGAATATCGTGTTTTGGTGATGATGCAAGCCAAGTCGGATCACCGGTTACATATTGTGGATATGGCAGTCTCTGAGGAATATCCGCATCAGGTTTCACAATTCATTCAACGCATGGCATAAAATCTTTTTGTTTAAGTTGCAATACTTATTGTTATAATGAAGGCAGTGTGTTGATTTGAATTAAGAAGCAAGCCTAACATGATACAACAGGAAAGTAAGACCTTTAAAATGACCGCTGCGGGTAAGCGGTATCTCAGCTTTTTAGCAGCCTTTAATACGGGTAATCCAACGGTGATGCGGGATTACATTCATCAATATTTTGATCCGTTTTCGTTTTGTGATGAGGATGTTGACGCTTTTTTGCGGTGGTATCAACATATTTTCCATGAAACTGGGGGGATGAATATCCACAAGACCTTTCTCGCTCAAGACTATTATGTCATAATTATTGTAGAGAGTAAAAAAGATGGCAAACATTATCTTGATAAACTCTCTGTTACACGCGAATATCCGTATTTAATTACTGAATATTTTCATGAGGCAAAACCTTGAGCATCCTCCACCGGTTAGATATTAACACCAACTTGGCGCAAAAAATCCTGACAGGCTTCATTCAAGATCAGATTGAAAAAGCCGGTATGAAAGGGGCGGTGATTGGTCTATCCGGTGGGATCGATTCTGCATTGTCGGCTTATCTTTCTGCTGCAGCTTTAGGGGCACAAAATGTGCTAGCCGTGCGGATGCCCTATAAAACATCATCTCAAGCAAGTTTGATTGACGCTGAAGCAGTCATTGAAGATTTAGGGTTGCCCAGTGTAACCGTGCCAATTACAGATATGGCAGATGCTTTGATTGCGCAATTTCCAGAGATGAACCGCTTGCGTAAAGGTAATATCATGGCACGCATGCGGATGGTTGTTTTATATGACCAGTCTGCCGCACATGGGCTTTTGCCAATGGGTACTAGCAATAAAACCGAGTTCCTGCTTGGCTATTCTACAATTTATGGGGATAGCGGGGTGGCACTACACCCAATTGCAGATTTATATAAATATCAAGTCCGTCAGTTGGCGCGCGCGGTGGGTGTTCCTGCTGCGATTATTGATAAAGCACCATCAGCAGATTTATGGGAAGGACAAACCGACGAGGATGAACTTGGCTTTACATATGATGCGGTAGATCAAGTATTGTTCTTATTAGTGGATGAACGATACACGGTTGATGAAGTTGTTGAAGAAGGGTTTGATAGACAATTTGTGGAAAATGTGTGGCGGCGGGTTAAGGCGAACCACTATAAACGAACGATGCCGAATGTCGCAAAGATCAGCCGACGCACCATTGGTCATGATTTCTTATATTTACGGGATTGGGTGGGGCATTGAATGATCACACACTGATACCCGATGATGGGGGATTTGGAGAGTTTGATGAAAAATAATATTCAAGCAGATTATGAAATTTTAGAAGAGGCTGCACGGTTATTTTATCGGCAAAGCGATGATTTAGATCAATTGCGTCGCCGAATGATAAAATGTATGGAAGCTCTAGAGCATAATGGGTGGTGGGGCAAAGGGGCTGATGCTTTTTATCGTGAAATGGACTTGCACGTCTTACCAACGTTGCGCCGTCTGATAGATGCCTTAGGCAGTGCCGGGTGGACCACTCGTAAATCGGCTGATATTTTTGCTGATGCAGAAGATGAAGCGAGTGATTTTTTCCGGTTAAAAAAGTAAACTCATATTAGTTGATTATGCCTAAAAAATTCCCCATGCCAACGCTAGAAGAGCTTGTCCGTGCCTATTTGGACGCGGCTCGTCCCCGCTATCCTGATCAAAAAGCACTGGAATCACTTCAAGCACAATTTCAAAATGCTCTTAATAATACCCCTAATTCACAAGCAATCCGTCGCGCATTAGCACTGGATACAGAACGCAAACTCCCCGTACAAATCAAAAGCCCAGCTTATGAACGCCTGTTAAGTTTAGAGGGGCGAACAATCGCTTTATTACGGGAATATGCTCAAGAAATGTACGAATATGGTGCGATGTGGTCTGCTTATGCTGATCGCTTATGGGATGAGGCGGATGCGCTGGAGGATGATTAATCATGCGCATCATGGGCTATAACATTCGTAAGGGGGGGTATCATCGTCATCAGTTGATCGCCGATGTCATTACCTATCATCAACCGGATGTGGTGATTTTTGAAGAAGCTGGTTTTCCGCGCGCGGTGGAAAACATAGCACGATTAGCCCGTTATCCACATTATGCTTGGCATCCCGGTTATTCCGTCGCCTTTATGAGTCATATGCCGGCAGCCTATCAGTGGCATCATTTTCGTTGGATGCGCTCCCCCGTTCTGGAAGTTTTGCCAAAAGATACCCCTTTGCGGATTTACGGTGTGCATTTGTTTGCTAATTTATCAGCACTCATGGAAATGCTGCGGGTGCGAGAAATTCATCATCTTATTCAGTTGGTGCGTCCCCACCGACATCAACCGCATGTGCTAATTGGGGATTTTAATGCCATTGCACCAAATGACAAAATTGATCTGGCGAGTTATCCGCGTTGGCTCCGCTGGATCATTTACGCCAATGGCGGTGATGCCAAACGTGACGCGCTGATCAATCTTCAGATGGCAGGCTACGCCGATGCCTTCCGTCAATTACACCCAGATGATAACGGTTGGAGCTTGCCTACGCCTATCCCAAACAGCCGCTTGGATTATGCGTTTGTCCCCCAAGAGCAACTCCAACAAGTGCATGACTGTCGTATTTTACGTGAACCAGAAGCCGTGAATAAGGCATCGGATCATTTCCCGGTGATGATTGAATTGGCATAGCACCATGAAGTTATTGAATAAAATACAGTGCAGCTGGTTGACGGACCGTACTGCACTGTAGAGGTTAGTTGTTAGCTACACTGTAGCAGGAAAATCCTGCTTTGTGTTGAATTTTTTGCAAGTTTTTATATTTTCAGGGTAAACGCCCCATCATGTTTTGCTGCTTGGGTCAAGTTTAGTGCTTGACCTAGAGTGCGCTCTAGGTTGTAGCATGATGAAAAGAAAGGCAGAAACATGGTTTATACAACAAAACAGATTGCAGAAAAAACAGGCGTGAGTATTCATGAGGCTTATATTTCAATGCTTGCTCAATTCATGAGATGACCGACGCTAGCGTATGGGATTGATCCCCAACCGGAGATGTGCGACTAATCTCTTAAAATGTATGTTACCTATTCAGAATCGTGCTGTGACCCTGTGTCATCTTCAGCTAATAAGCGTTCAATTTCAGCATATTCAAGATCATCGACATATTGATTAATCCCTTCTTGCATATAGACGGTTAACTCTGGGTGGAGTTGGTCAAACTTTGTTTTGAAGTCTGGACTATCATGATATAAATGACCTAGCCCGCGTAGAATATCTAGTGTTGGCTCATAAAAATAGCGTAAATGCTCATGCCACCGTTTGAAGATTGCCTGAACAGTGTCACTGGTGGCGGGAATTCCAGCTTGCAGGGCATCTGCCAAATCGCTATAAATTTGATTTCCCTCATCCATGATGGCTTGTTTTTGCGCTTCTGTATAGCTTTTCCAGCGTTGAACGGATTCGTTCACTTGGTCAGGACCGTATTGCAAGCGCGCCTCCCGTTCATAGTCTTGTTGTTGTTCTTCATTAAAAGCTTCAAATAGCTTTTTTTTGCTCATGCTGATTTCTCCTATCAAATCCATCATCGTACTGTCAACTGTGTTGATCAACTTTTTGAGGCGGTCAATTTTTTGTGCTAAAACACGTCGGTGCGAACGCAATGCATCAATCAGATCAAAACCAGGCTCATCCATTACCGCCTTAATTTGCATCAGCTCCAAGCCGATTTCACGATAAAATAAAATTTGTTGCAGCCGATATAGCGCGGCATCATCATAATAACGATACCCATTTGTGCCAATTTGTGTTGGTTTCAGTAGATTGATTTCATCATAGTAGTGTAGTGTGCGGATACTTACGCCAGCTATGTCTGCAAGTTGTTTGACAGTATACATAATCCTCTTTGATGATTGATTATTGACCATAGTACGATCATAAACCATAACGTAACGTCAGGGTCAAGTATGTGAATGGTATCTGCTCATAAATATAAACAATCTTCATTTGATAAGCCTGGTTTAAGGTGATACCCATATTATTGTGATAGGCTTCACGTAATGACGTGGCAACATGCCGATATAAGACAAGTTGAGTAAATAATTCATGAGTATCATTATCCGATTAGCAGAGCGATATATCAACCGCAGGTTCTTACAAAGTATTTTGTTTGTATTGGGTGTGGCGTTGGGTGTGGCGATGGTTATTGCCATCGATGTGGCGAATAGTTCTGCCAAGCGTGCTTTTAGCCTCAGTACAGAAAGCATTACCGGTAGCGCAACACATCAGATCATCGGTGGACCGTCGGGCTTATCCACAGCGTTTTATCGACAAATCCGCACAGAGTTAGGAATCCGCACTAGCGCGCCGGTCATCAACGAAACCGTCCGCGCATTAGAACTAAACAACCAACCGATGCGTTTACTGGGCGTTGATCCTTTTGCAGAAGCACCTTTTCGTCCTTATTTACAAACCGTAGATGTTGATAATGAGAACACGACTGATACAGGGTTTGATACATTAACGCGCTTTATTTCCGAGCCGAACACAGTTTTACTTTCTGAAACAGCGGCGGCACGATTCAATATAAACGTGGGAGATACGCTCACACTGCGGGCGGGTACGCGCCAAGTGAATGTGACCGTGATTGGCTTATTACGCCCGGATGATACTGTGAGCGAACAAGCGTTAGATGATTTGTTGCTGGTTGATATTGCCACTGCGCAGGAAGTCATCGGCAGACCGGGGTTCATCAGCCGTATTGATTTAATTTTGCAGGCGGATGCTGAATCAATTATCCAGCAAATTCAGGCGATTTTACCGGCTGGGGCACGGCTAGGGGCGGTGGATGAAAACAACGGCACACTCGCACAAATGACCGAAGCATTTGAGCTAAATTTGCAGGCATTGAGTTTGCTTGCGTTGGTGGTGGGGGTGTTTTTGATTTATAACACGGTGACCTTTAGCGTGGTGCAACGTCGTCCGGTTATTGGTATCCTGCGTGCCATTGGTGCAACAAAACAACAGATTATGATCTTGATCCTGAGCGAAGCGGTCATTCTTAGTTTGGTGGGCACGGCGTTAGGCTTGGGGCTGGGGGTGATCTTTGGACGTGGAGCTGTGAACTTGGTCTCACGCACGATCAGTGATTTATATTTTACTGTTAATGTGCAGCGGGTGAATGTGGAGCCGTTTATCTTGATCAAAGGTGCTGGGATTGGGGTGTTTGCGAGTTTGTTAACGGCGTTTTTGCCTGCATTTTTAGCAACACGGGTGCCACCTGTTGGTGTGATGCGCCGTAGTCAACAAGAGCAGACCATCTGGCGATTGTTGCCTTATATCACAGGTGTGGCAGTTATCTTAGGGGTGGGCGGCTTGTTGGTGTTAGGAATCCAGACGACAAGTGTTGTCTTGAGTTTTGTTGGGTTGTTTATGATTGTGGTTGGTGGGGCATTGTTAACACCGATTGCTTTAGTGGTGGCGATGCGCCTTATTCCACCTGTGACTGGGCGGCTGTTTGGTGTGGTAGGGTGGATGGCTCCGCGAGCTGTTGTGCGCTCTCTTAGCCGCACATCGATTGCAGTTGCCGCATTGACAATTGCCGTCAGTGTGATTGTCGGCGTGAGCGTGATGATTGCTAGCTTCCGCAATACAGTCGATGATTGGCTAGGCACGACATTGGGTAGTGATATTTATATCGCCCCGCCGCTGTTGACGGCAAATTTTTCAACGGTGGCGGTTGACCCGGCAATAGTTGATCTGGTTTTGAGCGTAGATGGGGTGACTCATCTTTCCACATCACGGGATGTCAATGTTGTGGCACCGGAGTATCCTGATTTGCCCCCTGTTAACTTGCAAGCGGTGGATTTTGATATTGCTGTGGAACGCCAATTTGCTTGGCGGTCAGTGGATGACTATTGGGCAGCTTTAGAGAACGGCGCGGTGATTGTTAGTGAGCCGTTCGCTTTTCGGCGTGGGATTACACAAGATAACGCTCAAATTACCCTATTGACGGATCGGGGGGAGCAGACATTCCCAATTGTTGGCGTATTTTATGACTATTCTACTGACCAGGGAAAAGTTTATATGGCGCGGACGTTTTACGATCAATATTTTGATGATCCGTTTATCTCCGCCATTGGTTTATATATTTCAGATGATGCAGATATTCAGGCAGTAGTAGATGATTTGCGCACCGCTTTAGCAGATTATGACCTGGAAATTCAGGCGAATCGTGAATTGCGATCGGGAGTATTTGAGGTGTTTGATAATGCGTTTGCCATTACCGTCGCGTTACGGTTGTTAGCGACGATTGTGGCGTTTATCGGTATTTTAAGCGCATTGCTTTCACTTCAATTAGAAAACACACGGCAATATGGTGTTTTACGCGCTAATGGGATGACACCACGGCAGCTATGGAATTTTACACTAATTCAAACCGGCTTGATGGGTATTGTGGCGGGGCTTCTTTCACTACCGATTGGGTTAGCTTTGGCATTGGTTCTGCTATATGTGATTAATGTGCGCTCTTTTGGATGGACGATGGATTTTTACTTCATCCCACAAGAGTTTGCTGAGGCGTTTATGGTCGCTGTGGTGGCGGCGTTTATCGCAGGTGTGTATCCGGCATATCGCATAACACGCTTGCAAATTTCGCGCGCGATA
Organism: Chloroflexota bacterium; assembly: GCA_003696565.1. GTDB lineage: Bacteria > Chloroflexota > Anaerolineae > Aggregatilineales > Phototrophicaceae > DAOTWY01. Next base: position 7,926 of record RFHA01000437.1, on the reverse strand, counting down.
CGCAATGAATAACCTGTGTTTATCTGATTTTTGTTGTTGGGCGCTAGCACTGTATTATTTATTCCGTTACACTGATAACATTGTTTCCGATCTTCCACTTAAAAGATATGTCACTTAAGGACAAATCCGCTAAAGTTGGAAAGTACCCGATATGGAGGTGATATGAATTATGACAAAATTTTACTCAACGTTGACCGCCTGAAAGCCTTGGTGAACTTGGCTTTGTTAGATGGTGAGCATGTTGCCTTATATGACCGCCTGACACAACTAGCAAGCCAAGCGATTAATGCGCCGGTTTCGTTGCTTTCAATTGTGGCAGCAGATCATCAGTATTTTAAAAGTCATGTTGGTTTACCAGAACCCTGGAAATCTCGGCGGAGAACACCGCTCTCTCACTCATTTTGTCAACATGTGGTGGGGACAAGTCAACCGTTGATTGTAACAGACGCGCGGGAACACGAACTTGTTAAGGATAATCTTGCTATCCCTGATTTAGATGTAATTGGTTATTTGGGGATTCCACTCACGTTAGAAGATGGCAAAACTCTAGGATCGTTTTGTGTCATTGACAGCAAGCCGCGTGAATGGACTGAGCTAGATATTCAAATCGTCAAGGAAGTGACGGCGATTGTGGTTGCGGAATTTAATTTGCGGGTTGCAATTGAACAACGTAAGAAGTCAAAATCTGATTTAACAGCTTTTCATCGGCAGGTGCTTACTTTGATTGAATCGCTTGATCCAACTGTACCTAAAGAAACATTCCTGACGGATTTACAAGCGGCGCGCCAAAAACTGGGCATCTAGTGGCTAATCATTGTTAATGCGTCAAGATATTTCAGGCGGATCATTCTGAACTAGCACGGTAAATCTAGCACATTGACCGTGCTTTGATGTACAATCCATCTGTTAAGATCGAAGACAATTTATGGAGAGACACATGGCTACTGATGCACGGAGATGGTTTTATTCCACACCAGAACCGCGTCCTTATTTTATTGAAGAGCGTATTAACCATACATTATGGAAAAATCGCTTACAAAGTGTGTATATGAACTGCATCCAAGCAGAACCGCCAATTAAGATGGAAGGCAACTGGAATGGGATGCCCATCTTTTTTGAATGGGTACCAGGTAAATATTTTATTTTGCGTTCTGGTGAAAAACATAAAGAACTCATTGGGGTTATCCGCCAGATGCTTTTTAACCTAAAGCCATCTTTTGAATATGAAGACCCAGAAGGGATGTATGTTGTTGAATGGCATACAGATGGCGGGGATGCACGTTGGAAGGAAATTCAAGGGAACCCACAATACCAAGGGTTGCGCCGTATTGGCAAAAAATAAGGCTGAAAAATCAATTCAAAACGCACTATCACATCGATCATCACCCTGTTGATGGTGTGAAGCTATTCAAAAATTGATTGCCAAGGGATCAATCTCTTGGCAATGGTGTCCATTCCATTATGTGCGATTGCTTAAAATCAGCCCCATTCATGGAATAATCCACGTGGGAAATATGCGCATACTTTCTTGAGATGCATAATTTCCTGGCAAACATTCTATGTATAAACCGTTAGAGGTTACATTATGCTGGCTTCAACCCGGAATGCAAAACTTGAGTCGTTTGTTTATATCCCGCCGGAAGCGGCATTTGGTGCTGCACGGATTTTAATTAAGCCCAATTTGGCGTATCCACAAGGTCCACCGATTACAGTGAGTATGACTGTATTGGAAAAAGTGCTGCGTGGAATCCGGCGCGTTAACCCACATGGGCGTATTGTTGTCGCTGATGGTGTTACTGCTGATATAGATGCGTTGGAAAACTTTAAGCAGCTTGGTTTGTTAGATATTATCGACAATGAAACGCGCGTGGCAGATGCTGAAACGCTGCTGATGACAGAGTATCAAAATACCTCACCAAATCCAGCAAAATATCAAACCATAACCGCTCCAGGATATATTAAGGAATATGATTGTTGTATTGTCGTCAGCACATTTAAGCGCACAATACGAAACGGCGAACCGTTTGTTTCTGCGTCAATCAATAGCCTTGTTGGGTTGCTGCCCCGTTCGGTTTATCATTGGAGCGATCCCTTAGGACACACAGCACTGCATGAGCCAAGCTTAGGGGATGTTCTCAAAGATATTTACTATAGTATTGGCTATTTTTTTCATGGGGCGGTTGTTGATTTAACGTACAAGCTGATTAGCCCAGATGAACATATAACACATGGCGATGTTGTGCCACTGGGTCAGGTAGTATGGGGTGATAACCTCATTGCAGTCGATGAGGCTGCTTGTCGGCTGGCAGGTGAGCCATTGCCGGGCTATTTGAAAGAGCTAAAGCGTGAATCACGAGCAAGATAAATTAGCCGCAGTTGCTTGGGCTAGGCAACTGCTTGACACGCCGAATGCGATCATCCTGGATTTTGAGACAACAGGCATAAAAGACGCTGAAATTGTTCAGATTGGTATCATCAACATGGCGGGGGAAGTGCTGCTCAATACCTTGGTTAAGCCATCCAAACCAATTGAACCGGGCGCATTTAAAGTACACGGTATTTCCGATGCGGCAGTAAAAGATGCACCAGATTTTAAGGATTTATATGTGCATCTGAGTGTTGCACTCGCGGGGCAACATGTGGTTGCTTACAACGTAGATTTTGAAAAACGGGTGTTAAGTGGCGTATGCCAACGACGAAACTTCCCGGAGCCGCGTGTACAGGTGTGGCACTGTGCCATGAAAAATTATGCTCGCTTTTATGGGCAGCGTCATAATACCCGCCGTGGTTATGTTTGGCAAAGTTTGAGTAATGCTTGTGCCCAGCAGAATGTCTTGGTCAAGAACGCCCACGATGCCATTGGCGATTGTCTGCTCACTTTGGCGGTCATCCGTAAAATGGCGAGTGTATGATTGCAATTCTGTGATAATCCGGTTACGATGAATAATACTGAAGAATTGTTTATCAATTCATCAAGAAACGCCAAGCAAATAGGATTTGTGTTATGCCTGATAAGACAAAATCATCCACCACATCAAAAACCGGAACGTTCAAACGCCCCAATCTAGAACCAGAGGCTGCTCGTGATGAACGTAACCGCCCATTGACACTGCCAGAATATCCTCGTGATCCAAATGCTACTACTGGAGTCATTCCGGTTGTCACGGAAGGCGAAGATACTAGTGCAGAACGCGATAACGATAAGGCATAGTATGGAAGAACAAATCTTTAACGCGATAATTGAATTTTTTGAAGAAGATGACTGGAACTTTCATTCTGTTGGTGGGTTGCCTGTGTTGAGTATGCCGTTTACCGGTAAAAACGGTAAATGGATGTGTTATGCCCAAGCGCGTGAAAAACAACAACAGTTTGTGTTTTATTCTGTTTGCCCAATCAACGTTCCGCCGGAAAAGATCAATGCTGCAGTGGAATTTATTACCCGTGCTAACTATGGCATGATTATTGGCAATTTTGAGCTAGATTATAGTGATGGCGAAATTCGCTATAAGACCAGCATTGACGTTGAAGGAACCTCTCTCTCTTATGCTTTGGCAAAACAAGTGGTATATGCCAATGTCATCATTATGGATCGCTATCTGCCGGGGATCATGCGTGTGATCTATGGTGATGCTGCCCCAATTGATGAAATTCAAAAGATCGAAGGCGAGCAAGACTCTGAGCCAAAATTAAGCGATAGTGTCTTGAGTGAAATTGAGGACCTCCTCAGTGAGTTAGATCACTTGGATGATGAAGAGGATACCGATAATACAACGGATGATGATGACGCAACTGACCTGCCAGATATGTAACATCATATAGACTTGCCACTTCCCAATTATGGCGTTTTATTGTATTGTAAAGGGAAAGTTTTTGCCCTACCTAGCAATTAGGTAGGGTTTTGTGTTGGAGCAAGCATGACCTTTCAAACCCTGGGCATTTGCCCGGAAATCCTCAAAACCCTAGATTATACAGACCCTACACCAATCCAAACTCTTGCTATTCCGCCTATTTTGGCAGGGCAAGATGTTATTGGACAAGCACAAACCGGAACCGGTAAAACCGCTGCATTCACCTTACCGGTGTTACAACAACTGAAGTCATCCGGCTTACAAGTTTTGATCCTGACCCCTACTCGTGAACTGGCAATACAAGTTTCAGAAGCGGTATATCGCTATGGCGGTGGGTTAGGCATACGTGTGTTGCCAATTTACGGCGGGCAACCGTATGAGCGGCAAGAACGCCGTTTACGTAAAGGCGTACAGGTTGTCGTTGGAACCCCCGGACGCACGTTAGATTTGATCCGGCGTAAGACGCTAGATTTACGGGATGTGCGTTATGTGATTTTAGATGAAGCTGATGAGATGCTTAAAATGGGGTTCATAGAAGACATTGACGCAATCCTCAGCGCGACCAACGCCAAAGAGCGGCAAACATTGTTATTCTCTGCTACCTTTAGCGACGACATTCGCCGTTTAGCACAAAAATATATGCACAATCCACAACACATCACCGTGGAAGCAGAGACAGTCACAGGCATCAATGTGTCTCAACGATATTATTTGGTACAGGAAAAAGATAAAATCCCCGCGCTTTGCCGCTTATTAGAAGTAGAAAACCAGCAGAGTACGCTGATTTTTACGCGCACCAAAATTGGGGCAGCAGAGCTATCAGAAAAACTGAGCGAGCGCGGTTATATAGCTGTCGCTATTCATGGAGATTTATCTCAACAGGAACGTGAGCGGATTTTAGGGCGTTTCCGTGCGGGCGATTTGACCATTTTAGTGGCAACAGATGTCATTGCGCGTGGGGTAGATATTCCAGAAGTCTCGCATGTGATTAACTATGATATACCGCAGTTAGCCATTGAATATGTGCATCGTATTGGACGAACGGGGCGGGCGGGACGTAGCGGCGATGCCATCACATTGGTTACCCCGCGTCAACTGCGCCAAATAAAAACAATTGAAGCGTATACTAACCAACGGATTTCAAAGGCACAACTCCCAACTCTCCAAGATGTGCTAAACCAACGTCAACAGCAATTCTATATAGATGTGTTGAATGCGGTTGATGCAGTCGAATTTGCTGATCCTATGGTGGATGATTTATTGGAAGAAGGCTATAGCCTGGAACAAATCGCTGCGGGATTGCTCAAATTACTGCGTGGGCAAATGCATCAAAGCCCCTTAGAAGAAATTGGGAAGGTTAATGAAACCAATCAAAAGTCCCGCAAGCGGCGTGGTGCAAAATCTAATAAACAATCCTCCATTACCAGCCATGAAGAGGGAATGGTGCGCTTATATATGAATATCGGTAAGTCTAATGGGCTGCGTCCTGCCGATGTGGTTTATAGTGTCGCTAGCAAGGCGGATATTCCTGGGCATGTCATTGGCGCAATTGATATTCGACACGAAGAGACCTACCTCGATGTGCCTGTTATGCATGTGGATAAAGTGCTTAAAAAAATGCGCAACCATCGGATGCGTGGACGAGCAATCAAAGTTAGTCGTGCTGTTAGTCGATAAGCCCAGTTGACCGCATTAGGGCAATCAAACTAACGTGCAGGATTTATCTCCACGCGGAAATGGGCATCCCACACCGGATGCCTTTTTATGGAATTCCGTCTAATTGTTATGCAACTTGTTATAGATTTTTTGCCAAAAATGCGGTAATCTTTTTATATGGGGAAGTTAAAGGCAATCCCGCCTTACCCCTTTGCAAGCCAGAGTGAGAAGACAAGAAATTGCAAGACTTAGCAAGATTGTACTCTCGAGAGTACCGCATGAAGCTCCTGTTTTACCTGGAATTCAATGTGTGTACGCAAGGCTCAGTATATCCAGATAAATTTCAGGAGTGATTAACAATGGCAGATCGTGTTAATGGGACGGTGAAATGGTTCAACGGTGAAAAAGGCTACGGCTTTATTTCACAAGAAAGCGGACCAGACCTCTTCGTTCATTATTCGGAAATTCAGGGTAACGGTTATCGTACACTGAATGAAGGTGATAAGGTGGAGTTTGAAATCACCGATGGCAGAAAAGGCAAGCAAGCCAGCTCTGTGGTGGTTATCAGCTAGGTAAGTTTTGTAACAACTAAATAGTCTAACACACAATCCCACAAAACTTGTGGGATTGTTTTTGTATCTGAATAAACAAACTGACTATCTTACTGTGCTTCTGGCTCTGGGGTAGAAGCCTCTTCATCGTTAATATCGTATCCAAGGCGTTGTAGGGCTTCTATTGCGGTATCACGGGTTTTATCCCGTCCGGTGGCTGCTAACATCAATAACGGCTCAATGGCTCGCGGATCACCAAGCTTGCCAAGTGCTTCCGCCGCGTAAAGCGGTGTTTGATGACCAGGCGCATCCAATGCGCGGATGAGTGAATCAACCGCACGCGGATCACCGAGTTTGCCAAGCATGAGGGCGGCACGCCCCCGCACGATTAAATCCTCATAATCATTTTGCAGGGTGTGGATCAACGCCCGCACGGCTTGATCGCCCCCAATCATGCCAAGTTTCATAACCGCAGTCCGCCGGCGTTCTTTATTGACATCACGCAATTCTGCTAGGATTTGTTTGATTGTGTTCGGGTCAGGATTGTTCATATCACCGTCACCTTTCAACTAAGGTTACCATAACGCCGGTAAATTTATTTTAAAACAGGCACTTATTTCATCAGTGTAAAGATTTCTGAAATCTTTGCAACAGGTGATTGTCTTGTAACTTGCAAATGTCCTTCATGAATCCGACACACGCGGTCGGCTAAAGGAACAACCTCTGGGTTATGGGTTGCCATAATCAACGTCTTACCAGAGTCACGGGTTAATTCTAACAACAGTGTCAATACAGTTTGACTCGTATCTTCATCCAAATTACCTGTGGGTTCATCAGCTAAAATGATCTTGGGTGAATGCGCCAATGCGCGGGCGATGGCAACCCGCTGCTGCTCACCACCACTGAGTTTATCTGGAAAATCCTTACTACGATTACCTAAACCAACACGATCAAGCAACTGCTGACCAATTTTTTCACTTGCTTTGCGTTTCATCCCGTTTAATTCTAGCGGCAGCGTGACATTTTCCATGACGGTCAGGGTAGGGATTAAATTGAAGAATTGGAAAATAATGCCGATATGATCACGACGGAAAAGGGTTAATTGCGTATCATTGAGTGTGGTAATATCTGTTTCATCAATGATAATCTGTGCCTGGTCATCATCTGGCTGATCAATGCCACTGATGAGGTTGAGCAGGGTCGATTTACCGCTGCCGCTTTTCCCCAGCATCACAAAAAATTCACCTGGGTAAATATCCAGATCAACACGATCTAATACTTTTCGCCCCCCAATGTCATATGTTTTGCTGACTTGCCTAAGTTTAATGATGGGGACTTGTTCCATAGCCGCACCTTTAGGTTATCGCATGATTTGCTTCCAGTTTAGCACGGACACATGAGTTATATATGATATTTTTGTTGACAGTTATAAATATTTTATAAAATTTTTGCTGGAATTATGTTAGCACAGCTTAATTAAATTCGTTATATACAATATCATCATATACATTTGTGATATTTGCCCCTTTATGTTGTTAAAATATGCTATGTTTAAAACTTTGAACAGGCTGTTCAAAAAAGAATTGAATGTCATTTTTGTAAAAAATAACCAATAGCTTTTGATAAATATCTTGCTTGAAATATTGAATTGAAGCGATTTTTCCCACGTTTTTTGCCGTGTAATGTGCATATTGCCTAATTTCACCGTTTTATCTTTGCATAATTTGACAAGTAACTCTGGTAAATTGCCTGATATGTGCTAAAAATCACGACTAAAAATATTTTTTGTGAAAAGTAACTAAAAAATATCAAAAAACTTTCATTTGAACTTCCGGTAAATGAATATTTTTGTGAATAGTACACTATAATCG
>RFHA01000008.1 GCA_003696565.1 Chloroflexota bacterium | reverse complement strand
GCACGCTGTGCATCATGTTCTAGTTCGCGTAAAAACTGCTGCCGTCCTGCGATAATAACACTGCCAGCTTGAACAAGCTGCTCATCCCAATAATCTAACTCTTGGATGCTCCCCTGTTGTTCTGCAATACGGCGCAATAACGCATTCCGTTGTGGCATCACACGCTCATATAACTCCAATGCCTGGTAGTATGTTTGATCGACCTGTGCCAATGTTGTATCCATAAATCGACGACGTTCCGCCGGAGACCCCTCCACAAGTGCCAAATCCTGCGGCAAAAATAAAACAACCTTCAGCAAGCCAACAACGTCCATCACTCGTTTATCCATACCATTATGCCGGATAACCTTCTTAAACCGTTGATTTTCCAACAGTAATGTGATTTCCAACTGATGATATACACCAGACGCGCTAACAATTTCAGCGACTAAGCGTGCAAACGGTGTTGGATCATCCTGCATACGCCAATGGATAAGCTGTCGGTCACTTGTGGTATAAGGCGAACGACTTGTCGCAAGATAATAAATCGCCTCCAACAAGCTGGTTTTGCCCTGCGCATTTGCCCCAAACAAAACGATCGGTATCTTTGGGAACGTTGTTTCTAACCGAGCATAATTACGAAAATTCGTCAAAGATAAATGTTCAATATACATATGAGGGTTTTAATCCAATGCTACAAAAGTTTTAAGCCTGTGCCATATAGCAAAACCCCATAAATGGGGTGGTTACCCCTTCCTAGGGATTTATCACCATTGCAACCTAGTTATCACACAGTAAATAGCGGCGATTTCAGTATACTGTTTGACGGCAAGTTTTCCGAGGTTACAATTGGATAGATACAATTGAAAGGACAAGCATTCATGCCAAGATTAATCGGACTACTGCTTGTAATCTGGGGAATACTGGTCATCCGTATTGATGCCCCTTGGTTCGGCGTACAAGAAGCCCCCCGCACGTGGATTCCAGCTAGTGTGAGGACGTATCATACTTATGGTTTGAGCCAAACAGGTGGCATGGTCTTTAAGCATACATCACCTCTCCCCCCGGAAGATTTTCAATATTATACTCATCATCCCCCGAGTGTTGTTTGGCTACCTTATGCGCTTTCAATTGTGATGGGTGATAATGAAGTCGCAATTCGATTTGGTTTTTTAGCAGCAACCTTACTCAGTGCTGTTCTGTTTTTTGTGTTTGTTCGGCGGTTGTATGATGAACGTGTAGCATGGTGGGCAACCGTGTTTTATAGTTTAGTGCCCATGCTCGCTTACTATGGAAGAGTCCCCGGATATGGTCAACTGGCATTATTCATAGCGATGTTATTCGCAGTTGTCATGGTGGAGTGGCTTAAAAAGCCAACCCGCAATCACTTAATT
>RFHA01000074.1 GCA_003696565.1 Chloroflexota bacterium | reverse complement strand
CTCGTCACCTATACCCTGCAATTAGAAAATGCTATCAATGAGTTAAAGGCATTCTCATATAGTGTTTCTCATGATTTGCGTGCACCTCTACGGGCTATCCGTCGTTTAACTGAAGAACTTTTAGAAGAATATCAGACGCAACTAAGCAACGAAGTTCGTGATAAGCTCAAACATATCCAACTCAAATTAGAGCAGATGTATAATATTATAAGAGACCTTTTGTCGCTCTCACGGATTTCACACCAACCCTTATATATTAAACCAGTTAATCTATCCCATATCGTTCAAGAAATTGTGACATCGCTTCAACAGCAAACGCCTGATTATCATCATACTACTTTTGTTATCCAACCAGATTTAATTGCACGATGCGACGAAGGGCTAATCCGCATTATGCTGCAAAATCTGCTAGAAAATGCCTGGAAGTTCACCCGCGAGCGTGCAAATGCAAGAATTGAGTTTGGTTCAGTACCACAAAGTCACCCAACGGTTTATTATATAAAAGACAACGGAATCGGATTTGATCCGCAATATGCCGACGATTTATTCCACGCATTTCGTAAGTTGCATGTTGGTTATGATGGTTCTGGCATTGGACTAGCGACCGTCCAAAGGATCATTAATCGGCATGGCGGTGAAATCTGGGCAGAAGCCTCACCTGGAAAAGGTGCAACGTTTTATTTCAAATTACTATGAGGCAGGAGCAACATGGAAATACGTGTACTGATTTTAGAAGATGATGATGATGACTTGATTTTGATATTACGGGAGCTGAAAAAAGCCTCATTTCAACCAAATTATCATCGGATTATGACGGAGCAGGAGTTGCGTGCTGCATTGAATAATGGTCCGTGGGACGTTGCCATTATTGATTATTACCTGCCAGGGTTTAGTGGTCAAGCCGCCTTAAAGATCATTCAAGAAAGCAATAAAAATATTCCTTGTATTGTGGTTTCCGGTGCTATCTCTGAAGAAGAAGCTATTACGATGATGCGTAATGGTTCATCAGATTATGTTTTTAAGGATCGCATTGGACGGTTAGGGCAATCGGTTCAATATGCTCTTAAGGAGCGTGCCATAGAAGCTGAACGCCAACGTGCGCTTGAAAACCTCAAAAGTTCAGAAGCAAAATTCCGCGCTATTTATGAGCACGCCTTGGATGGCATGATTTTAATTGACCTCCAAACCGCGACTATCATCGACATCAACCCAATGATTACTGTGTTGCTGTACTATGAGCCAATTGATTTAATCGGTCAATCCGTTGAGACCATCTTCCCGAAAGAGTTGACAGCGGATTATCAAGAAGTGTTGCAGCTTTTAAAGACTAACAGCCCCACCACACTCACCCAACTGTGCCGCCGTAAAGATGATGTTTTTATCCCGTTTGATGTCAACGCGACTGTAATTCCCTGGGGAGATCAGCGGGTGATTCTTGTGACGATACGCGATATTACTGACCGGTTACAATTTCAAATGGCGGTAGACATTGCTGATGATTATCATGCGCGATGGGAACACGAACGTGAGTTAGTCACCTTGAAGTCACGGTTTGTGTCGATGGTATCACACGAGTTCCGCACACCGCTTAGTTCTATTCAACTATCCGTTGATATGTTAGAACGATATTATGACCGTATGACATCCGAAAAACGTGCTGAACGCTTCCGCACCATCCGCCAAGAGATTCAACGGATGGACCGTCTGATTGAAGACGTACTGTTAGTTGGCAAATCAGAAACGGGTGCAATCCAGCCATCACGGCAGATGATTAACTTGGTCGAATTTTGTGAAAAGACATTTCAGCATATCCAAGATCAACTGGGAAAGCAGCATCATATGGTGTTTGAAGCGAATCAAGATGTCATCAACGCTTCTGTAGACCCTAATTTGCTCCGGCACACGTTGGATAACTTGTTAACCAATGCCATTAAATATACGCCTCCCGGTGGGGATATTCAGTTTCATTTACATATGAATGGGGAAAATAATTGTCAGATAATTATCACCGATAGCGGCATTGGTATTCCTAAAGCAGATCAAGATCGGATATTCAGCAGTTTTTTCCGTGCTAGCAATGTGGCGGAACGCAAAGGCACAGGGTTGGGGTTATCTATCGCCAAGCAAATGGTGGAATTACATGGAGGAACCATCGAATTTAAGAGTGAGGAAGGTAAAGGGACAACCTTCACCATCACCCTTCCCTGCGCATAAATCGAATTTTATGTTAGTGTATAATTATGGAAGAATCGAATGGACGGAGCTTGCCAAATTGAAACCGATTTATCTTGCCTGCGAGAATCCAACCATCGATGGCTGGCGGGGTGAGCCAGATAGCCTGATTGAGGTGGAACGCCGAATCAGTCAGTCTGCCTGTGTCATGGTTGATTCTACTGTTACCCCGCGTGAGTTACACTTTGCGCATGCTTGGGGGGTGCCTATCAAATATGCTGAATCGCCTGATTCACCACCTACAGAAGCCAATCACATCGTCTATCACCCCTCATCGGATGACCCATTTCAGCCTTATTTATACTGGTTATATCGACGTATTGCCGCCCATTTGATGACAGCGATCTACGCCGAAATTCCCCAAACAGATACTATCACCTGGGATGATTTATGGGGGCGCGTCATCTTGACTGGTGCAGCAGGTAGCGGCAAAACTATTACTATGTTGCGTTTTGTGAGAGATGTTATTGTCACTCGTTTACAAGACTCCTCCCATCCGTTACCGATTATCGCCCCAGCCGCTACCTGGGATAGTGATCGATACAAAACTTTAGCACACTGGCTTGCTCATATCAGCCCATACCTGGATCAGGATGAGATACAGCGGGTTATTCAAAAAGGGGATGCACTACTGCTGTTTGATGCCTTAGAAAAACTAGGAACAACCCAGCAAGATCGCCGCAGAAGAACAACTTATGACCCGCGTCAACGCTTTATCGAAACACTGCAACAACAAGCCAAACGCTGCCGGGCATTAATCAGCTGCCGAGAAAGTGACTATAACACCCTAGAGAAATCTATCACGGTTGAAGGCGTGGTGAAAATTCTGCCGTTGGATGAGACACAAATTG
>RFHA01000436.1 GCA_003696565.1 Chloroflexota bacterium | reverse complement strand
CAGAACAAGCGCTTGCGTTGTGCTTTGGATGTTAATTATCGTGATAAGGTGTTAGCTGGTATCAATTCGTTATGTTAACCATTCACCCGATTGCCCTGGAACAACGCCTGGCTCAACACCTATCTCAAGAAATGTTTCCTTAATGGCAGTAGCTATTGCTTCTTGTGTAATTTCGCCCTGCGTCTCATCCTCAGAAAACTCGATTTGAATTCGTACCAAGCCCTCCATAATCTTTTTCTCCTCGTATAACTTTAGTTTCGGCTAACTCTAAAGTGACGATGGCAAAGACATGAACCATAATTGTAGGAAAACCCAAAATCTTACAAAGAGGTTCAAATGTCAATCGCCATCGCACAAACTATACATGTTTCTAGCTACATATCGATAGTGTCAATAAGTCTTGACATCGGTCATAAATACACCGTCAAAATGAACATTAACAACAGAAAATGACGCAGTTAGTTGCTCCGGAAGCTGCCAAAGTTGGCGCTATTGAGTAGCATCGAAACGGCGAACCAAGTCCAGACCGACCAGGTGCTGAACACCAGGAACACCCCAACGTGACCCATTATCAGTGCGGCGATTAATTTCGCGCATCTCTCGCTCCAAAGGGCTGGTGGCTACAATAGCCTGAGAGGCAGGATGCCACTTTCGGTTGTTCCATTCACCTGCAGGCTGTTTCTGAAAAGTGAATACATCTGGTCGTGCCTTTTGCAAATAACGGCGACCATTTTCCAAACCTAACAGACAAAACTCATCCTGGAGGGCATCATAAGCAGCCTGAGCTTGCGGCTGTGGCATTTCATAAAGCAGTTTAGCCAGACGTTCTTGAATGGGTTTCACATCTGCCTTGCTCAGACCATCTTTCCAAAGAGCCGGGTACAAATTGGCTACCAAATGCCACAGACAGCGCTGATGGGGTCTGGTGGGCCAGTGGTATTCAATCAAGTTGGCCAGTTCCGTTTCACCATCAAAAACAATGCGCTCTGGTGTTGTGCCTCGCAAGGGTGTCAAGGTGGTTCGCCAATCTTCAGCAACCGTGAAGGCCACCACTTGCTTTTCGAGTTGCGGCCGGCAGCTTTCAGTCCTACGACCAGTGATAGCTATGCCCAAATGTAGACCAACACCTCGTTGATTCTCTCCGGCATTGACTTGGGTGCCATCGAGTAGTAACGGCCGTTGCTCTGTAGCCTCTGCGGTAAATTCAACCGCTTGGCCTGTGGCTTGCACCCATTTGTGGACAGCCGCAGCTGAAACGGGAGCCGAAAGGGGCGTGGTGCTAACCCACTCGGCTCCCCGCCGGTAAGAGACCTGGCAAACAGCCGTTACCGCCCGCTCCCGGAATTCCATTGTGCTGACCTGATACGGCGCTAACCCCAGGGATGCTTGCAATGGCGCAAAGGTCTTCCCACATCGTTGACATGTGACCTGCCTTAATTGAAAGGGTATCCGTCCCAAACTCGTTTGCCGCAGTACCCGTGGCCGCCAGCCACGACGACTAAAACCGGAACGAGAATGACAACCGGGACAGGCCCAGGGCACTTCTGTCGCCGAACAAGGCTGTTGACGTTCTCCCAGCCATCGGTCTAATATCGCTTCCTGCCAGGCCGAAAGCCAACCAGCAACCAGTTGGATGACTAACTGTGTCAAAATCTGTTGGAAAAGTACGATTATTTCATTGACAGTGACCTGTTCTACAGGTACATTCAGCTCTAGGTGAATTTTCACCTGGGGCATAAAGCCACCTCCTTTTTGGTCGAAGTTGGTGTACTTTATGCCCTTTTTTATGTTAATGTCAAGACTTCATAATACTATCTACATATCACTTTGGACATTAAAAAAAAAGAAGGTTTGGCATCAACTCCGATACAATTGTTTTGCCAAAAAAAACATATCAAGGAGTTTACGATGCCAAACAACCTTCACACTTATCATAAGACGTTGCAGCAACTTCGACAATGGCTGCCCCAGGAACGAATTACCCGGTTGCGGAATCTGGCCTTGCTGGTGCTGGGATTGCAATTGAGTGGCGCCATTCATTTGCCGTTGATTGTGCGCAAGTGGCCTTTGCCGGGCAAGATTCCCAGCTTGACAAACCGGTTGCGTCGCTTTCTGAACAATCCATTGGTGTCTGTGCGTGACTGGTATCATCCGTTGGCACAACAGTTGGTTCAGTCGTTTGCCGGTAAGGAAATCCGCCTGATTATCGACTGCACCAAGGTGGGATTCAACCATCGGTTGCTGACCATTGCTATCGCCTACAAGAAACGGGCCTTGCCCTTGGTCTGGAGTGTTCACAAAGGACGTAAAGGGCATATCT
>RFHA01000073.1 GCA_003696565.1 Chloroflexota bacterium | reverse complement strand
TCCATCACATCTTGATACCGCCCAACTTGAAGATATGCCTCAAATGTACCGAATTGATACCAGAACATTCGCATCGGTAGACCAATTGCCCGCGCACGGTCATAAGCTTCAGCTGCTTCCTCATATCGCCCTAGTCCTACTAGTGCTGTACCCAGGTTGAACAGATCAAACGAGTCAGTATCTGGCTGTTCCAGGTCTTGCAAGACCATTTCATAAGTCCACTGGATGTTATAGTCAATATCCCACTGTTCACCCATGACTTGCCGGAGTAGCGGTTCATCTTCTGGCTCATATAATACAAAATAACCGCGATTCAACGGTCGCCAAATGTCATCTAACTCCTCATATGGTACAGGTCTTCCTAGGTTATCTGCCCCGAAACCAAGCAGAGAATCAAAAGTATAAATCACCCCTAATTCGTCGTCATATCCCATTACAACTTTGTTATGGCTCATCCAGTCTAGCATCACGTTACTACCATCGTAGTAAACATTTTCAATCAACACCGGGAAGCCATTGGCAACCAATCGCTTGATGATCTCCAAGGTTCCGCCGGTGCGTTCGATCCCTTTTAGCCCAAATTGTTCTGCATAGCTTGTCATCTCATCTAACCGCACACTCACATCGTCTGCATTGGGGTTTAAGCCGTCAATGGTGCGCCAATAGTTAACATCAGGTCGCCAATAAGACAGCTGCATGGTGAGGGCAGCGGCTGAACAGCGGTTGAAATCTTGCCAGACACGCTGCATACCATCTAAGCGTGCGCGGATAGGCAACCCGCCATAAGTCGCACCAGCATCATCAGGCTGTGGTCGCTCAATAGCATGAATCCCTGTCGTACCTAGTGCCACGAACAAAATGAGTAGAAGTAGTCGTTTTAACATATGCACACTACCTAATTTTTTACATCCGCATTCTAGTTTACACGAAATTCCGCGCCATTTGGCGGGTGTTATCATCACTCTCATCAGATTACAATATAAACTTGGAGGTAATACAAATGAGACAATGGCTTTTCTTAATCCCCATACTCATGATTCTTACAGCGTGTTCTGGGAACGCAAACTCAACACCGCCGCCTATAATCAATGAAGGAATCACACCGACTCCGCTACAAATCTCTGCATTGATCTCGCCACGTGCCACACAAGTCCTTTTAGATGGTGAATCAAACTATTACATCTATTGCGCACATTGCCATGGTTATGATGGAGAAGGGCAGCTTGAATCAACCATAGAAAACACACTCAGCTTGGGTTTGAAAACTGTCCCCGCCCGTGATTCAACCGGGCATACGTGGATGCACCCAGATGCGTTACTGCTTCAGGTCATCCGTGAAGGGATTGATAATCCTCTCAACCATTTCCCTATGCCTGGGTTTGGAGAGGTGCTAAGTGATGAAGAAATTATGCAGATCATCAACTTTATGAAACATTGGTGGACGGAAGAACAATTGGCTTATCAGGCGGAGGTTAATCAACGATGGAACGACATCCATGGCGATTCATAGGGCTTTTAGCCGTGTTGATGCTTTTGAGCGCGTGTGGTGCTAGAACGCCGGATGGGCTACCTTTGGCAGATGATCGCCCTACGTTGCTTTTTTTCTTTACAGATAATTGACCGCCTTGAGCGCAGATGCAGCCTATCGTGTATAGGCTTGAAGCACAATATGGCGATCAAATTACCGTTGAATATTTGAATGCTCAAACTAACGGGGAACAGGCTTTCAATCGCTTAAATTTGCCAGGGCATCCTGTCATATTGATTTTTGCCGGCGGGCAAGAAGTCTATCGTGGCTTCGGCATCGTTGAGGAGGATGTGTTGCGTGCTGCTGTGGAGGATACACTCCTTGCCTACACTTCATCGCCATAACAGAATGGCGGGTATAGCCACTTATCGAATTACTCCGGCGGAGGCTAATTCATCAAGCTGAGCATCGTCATAACCCACCTCACGCAATACGGCACGAGTGTGTTCACCATAGCCAGGAACATGGTTATTGATGGTCACATCGTCTGTATTAATCCGAATAGGACTCCGCATCCAAGGTGTGCCATCTGGGAAGATGCCCAATGCTTTACGTGCTTGATAGTGTGGGGTATTGTGAACTTCGGCAGGTGGGGTGATTCGCATAAAGCAACAATCAGCGTCGTTTAACAAGGATTCCCATTCATCGGCGGTTTTTAGGGCAAAAAGCTCCTCAAGTTCACGCCGTAAATAGACTTGTTTATCTGGCTGTTGATGCCACTCAATTAAATCTGGGCGTTCCACGGCTTGGCAAAAATTACGCCAGAATTTTTCTTCTAATGCGGCTAAAGATAATGGGTGTTTATCCCGTGAATAATAAACGCGGTAACAAGCTAACCCACCTGTTAGAACCCCACCGCCACCAGGCAACCCCATTGTGATCGCCTCTGCCCAGTTATATAACCCAAAGGGTAATGATGCCTCCGACAAGCTGATATCGATAAATGCGCCTTCGCCAGTGCGTTCCCTGGCGAGTAGTGCGGCTAAAATTCCGCTTAAACCAGCATACGCCCCGCCCACATCAGCAAACTGCCCACCAAGTACCTGTGGGGTTTCCATAGCACCGATTAACCCACTGCTAGAGACATAATTTAAATCATGCCCAGAAAGTTCGGCATATGGTCCATCTGCCCCCCACCCAGAAAGTGAGCAATATACGAGGCGCGGGTTGATTGCCTTGAGTGAATCATAGTCACATCCAAATCGTGACATCACCCCAGGGCGAAAGCCTTCAACCAGCACATCCGCCTGTTCAACCAATTTTTTGAACACGGCTTGCCCACGTTCGTCTTTCAGGTTGATGATGACACTACGCTTATCACGGTTGCACATACGGAAGAACACACTTGCGTCATCAATCATCGGACCCATCCAACGCATGTAATCTCCACCGTTGGGGTCTTCAATTTTGATAACATCTGCCCCCATATCCACCAGCATCATTGTGCAGATGGCACCTGGAATCAAACGGGTTAAATCTAACACTTTAATATCCAGCATTTAGCATCTCCTGATGGTTTGATTGACTAGCTCGTCGGTATTGCCTGCTAAGTTGAAACGTACATTATTTGATATAAACATAAAGCACGCCGTTCCAACCCCGAAAAGCTTTCTCTAACGACCGGCGGGCGGAATCCCAGCGTAATGCCCCCAAACCCGCACCGATGGGTGGCATAGCGATGCTGTCGATGCCTTCTTGCTCCGCAAGGCGGCGTATCTCAAAAAACGCGGACTCGATCTCTTTGGGGTCAACCAGTGTCAAAAATTGATCTTGATATACGCCAATGTTGAAGATCACCATATTGTCGCGGCGTTCTTTCCACATAAACACCCCGCCAGGCTTCAACTCTTTCGCTTCACATAGGCGGATATATTCAGCTGCCATGTTGGGATATTTATCCCGAAAGCGTACTCCAATCTGCGTGTTAATCACCCCTTCAATATTACAGGGAATAGCATATGCCTTGACCTTGTTTTCAGTCATGATGTCACCAGTGACTAGCTGTAGTGGAGAGGGTTCTGTTGCGGTTGTCACTTGTTTTTGACGACGATTGCGTTGTGAGCGTGATTTAGTATTCCGCCGTTTCTTTTTGCGGTTGTTGTCGTTGCTCATGTTGTCCTTTTTGCCAACTTACCTATCTCGATTACATCGATTTTATCATAATCCGGTTGGTTTTAACTCGCTATATAGCGATAAAGTAGTTCGTTGGAATCACCATTTTCAATAATCGTTAATGCACCATCCTGAATCATTAACTCAACACTGTTTTGTCGATTCGTTATGTCATTAATAGATGGTTTGATGTTTTCTGCAAAAACACGACAAAAAACCCCGGTTACATCACATCGATACAAGACATATTCTGCCAGAAGATCAGAGCGAGATAGTGCCCACCCTAACTGATATACTGCCCCATCATATCGGATTGTGCTATGGTGGTGAATGGTATCAAAACTGTTGGAACGCGGCAGGCTCATAACCCCAAACACTACCACACCGGTGATAGCAAAAAGCATCAGGCTATGACGGATGCTGTGGTGTTGTGCGAAAAACACCAGACTGGTTGTTAATCCGATGACCCCAGCCACTAACCCAAAGCGATGAATTCCTAACAATGGGAGATAAAATACCCGCTCTTGCCCGATTTGTGGGGTAAACGCGCTTAATATAAACCCAAATACCACTGGCACAATCGTCATGGCATATAGATATAACGGTTTTTCGTATAAAAAAATCAGTCCTCTATCCAGGCGTTCAATCATGGTTATGCTCCCATATTGCAAAACTGATGATATTGCGGTTCAACATCCGGTGTTCATCCAAATATAATTGACGTGGCACGTATGATGAATGACCAAAAACACGCCGGATGTGTACTAGTCCATCAATTGACCAGGCGGCTTGTTCTGCATCATCAATGGTTAGTTTAACTGCCTGGGATGCCACATCCCAAACCACCAACTGATCCCCTGTGATGGATGAGCGATTTAATGCCAAATATGCTAAATGTGTTGAATCAGGTGACCAAATTGGTAGAATAGCGTCTTCCGCGACCCAATAAGCTCGGTTGGTATCTGGCGCAATGAGGTATAAATCTCGTGAACCCCACTCATTCAGTGCTTCCACGGCGATCCATTTGGCATCTGGTGACCATACACCGCGCTGCACGGCATCAATTTTAAGATCACCGCCATCCAGCAGTGTGCGCTCAAACGTAGTTAAATTAACTACATATAACCGTTGTAGTCCCTTTTCTTGTGCGACAAACGCCAAATAGTGCCCATCCGGTGAGACTTCAAAAAAAGTCGGTGCAACACTTAAATCTGCGCTGATGATTGTTCCATCATCAAACAGAATATCATCATCGATGACGAGAATCGCATGTGAGGAATCAGGCAGCCATCTGGCTAACCATGCTCCTGGTGGCAAATGCTGCCGGATGTCACTGCTCAGATTCAAAATTTCGCTTCCATTAATCAATAGGGATTCGCCATTTGGTGACCACAAACTTAACCCAGAAAATTGCCCGCTAGCAACTTTCCAAGTACGCTGTGCTTCATAATCCATAATATGCAAACCACTGCTACCAGGGGCGGCGGCGGTTGGTTTGCAATCAAATAACACATACCGGCTATTGGGTGACCACACGAGGGCATCATAAGAGGGAGAACAAGTATCGTACTCACCAATATTGCGTATAAGCCTCTGGGTCGTTAGGTCAAAAATTGCTAGTCGCATCAATTGACTGGTTTCACCATAAGGGATAAGGGCGCGTCGTCCATTGGGGGAAAAATATACGCCACGTAATGCCTCTATGGGCTGATGAATCCAATAAGGAAGGTTGCGGCGGGTATCTAACAGAACAAAATAACGTGTTCCAGAATCAGTATAAACAAACGCAGTGAGGATTTGCCCGTTTGTGCTCAAATGTAGGGAGATAACCAGCAATAAGAGGATAATAGCCGTTAAAATTCCCGCTGCCTGTGCTACCAACCGAGCCATAAAAATACCATCCACCATCAATTTATGAGAATTCTAGCATATATTATGAGAGGGTTAAGCAGTAATATGGTTGTGTTAAGCTTGCTTGACGTGGGAATATCTAGTCGGCATACTGACCTTATTATAGCAAAAGGTATTCGGTATGAGACGTATCTATATTAGCTATTGTGAAGCCGATAATGAGTTAGCCTTGTTTTTAGCAACACAGTTAAGGGCGCGGGGATTTGATGTATGGATCGATTATGAACGCATCATGCATAATCAACGGTCTAATCCGCGGCTTACCGATGAACTACGTTCCTACGATAGTGTTGTTTTCCTACACAGTTGCGCTGCTTTACATCATCCCTTAGTTCAACAAGAATTAGCGATTGCTCGCGAACTGAATTTACCAGTTTTTGTATTGTTGTTAGAGCAATTAGATATTCGTGCCAGTGGAGAATTTGCTTACTTGCTCAGGTATGATTCAATTGATTTTAGTCTGTGGCAAAATCGCCGGCAGGCAAATATGCTGCTTCAGGAATTGATTCGGCATCTTAATCAAAAACAAATACCGGATTATGTGATTTCATCATCGAATGCGGATCAATTAAGTCAACTCGCTGTGCTACATGGACATACAAGTTGGGTACGAACGGTCGCATTTAGTCTAAATGGCGAGTTATTGGCATCCTGTGGGAATGATAAAACTGTGTGCTTGTGGGATATGCGGACAACGCCCACATTGCTGGATGTACAAACAGCACATCAAGCTTCTGTGTGGGATGTTGCTTTTTCTCCTACAGAAGCGTTACTGGCTTCTTGTGGTAATGATAGTGTTATTCGGATATGGGATTTGGAAAACCTGCCACAGCTATATGAGTTAACACGTTTTATGGATCACCATGATCCAGTATATGCTTTGGCTTTTAGCCCAGATGGGCAACTGTTAGCTTCCGCCTCATATGATAACACGGTGCATGTACGGGATATCACCCGTGTGCGTCATACTGGTATTGCTGATGTGATTGTCCCATTGTTGCATAGTAGCCACGTTTATCATGTCGCATTCAGCCCAGATGGACAACTGTTAGCCTCTGCCTCACGGGATAGTACCATTCGGCTTTGGCAAATTGATCGGGGGAATTTACGTGGTTTGGCACGCGCAAAACCAGAATTTTTATTGGGGCATATGAGCTGGGTGAACAGTGTGGCATTTGCTCCACATGAACCGATCTTAGCGTCGACTTCTCATGATAGCACTGTTCGCTTATGGAATTTGATAGACAAGCAAGAAATTGGGCGATTAGTTGGGCATACGGCTTCTGTCAATACTGCGACATTCAGCCCAGATGGGCGGATTTTAGCGACAA
Organism: Chloroflexota bacterium; assembly: GCA_003696565.1. GTDB lineage: Bacteria > Chloroflexota > Anaerolineae > Aggregatilineales > Phototrophicaceae > DAOTWY01. The sequence continues at coordinate 28,957 of RFHA01000073.1, read as the reverse complement.
CGTCAAAAGATAATACCGTGCGCTTGTGGGATGTAGCGACACAGCAATCCATCGCGGTTATTGAAGGGCATGATCGTTGGGTAAACTGCGCTGTTTTTAGCCCCAATGGGTGTTATTTGATCACAGCTTCTGGTGATCACATGATTAAAGTGTGGGGTGTGCCGGATGCAGTTGCTAATGGAATATAAATCGGCGTTTTGGGCTTATATCAAAAGGGGAAATACCTAATCCGGTTTTCCCCTCTTGTTAAAAGTGAAAAATTAATCTAAGTTTCTACGGATATAATCCACTAGCTCCGCAGGATCAACATACATCACTGGGTTAGGTAAATCTGGCGAACCATAATCTTTTATCCATACAATCTTGCCATTTTCATCCACCAGAACAAAGGTATGCCCTGGCTCACCAGTGCGTACAGCCCATTTAAGCACGTCATATGCACGAGAAACGGCACCGTCTGCATCAACTAGCATTGGTACATTCGGCGGGATTCCGTAGTCATCGATGACAGCGGCTTGTTCTGTGGCGGGATCAAAAGCGATGCTAACTAAAGCGACATCTAACGCTTGAAAATCAGGATATTGTTGCAAATCCACGATTTGCTGAAGGCAAGGCGGTCAACCAACAGCCATGTGAAAATACAGTAATACCGGTTTGCCAATGTAATCACTTAAGCTAACCGGTGCTGTATTTGCTGACGGTAGCGTAAACTGTGGTGCAGTTTGATCTTCTGCCTGATCGTTGTTGCCACCACAAGCCGTTCCCACAATCACCAAAAGTGAAAGAAGCACACATTGTATAATCCGCTTGAGTGCTATCATAGCTCCGGCTCGTATTCAATTTCAACCAATTTTGCTTGAATGACCTCCCAATTTGCTGGCGAATCCCAGCGGATGGTGACAGTTTTGTCATCTACGCTACCTTCTACAGAGATGATACCGGGCAGTTCTTGCACTTCATTTTTGATGGTGTTCACACATCCATTGCAGCCAATTGCTGGAATTTTGACGGTTTTTGTCTCCATTTTTAAGACTCCTATTGTATGAGTTATACAGTCACTTTTGATTTGATTATAACTCTTTCAGCTTGGTGCGGTATGCGCCATTTAGCGGATATATCCTGCATATTGGATTATGATATGGTCAATTAGTAGAGTGGAGAGAGGGGGTATGATGTTAAATGTGCTACTGGCAGAAGATCATGATATGGTAAGGCAAGGGACACGCTTGTTTTTGGAAAGTAAAGGGATACGTGTTGTAGGGGAGGCAAAAAATGGGCGTGAAGTGGTAGAAATGGCGCGCACCTTACAGCCTGATGTCATTATCATGGATATTCATATGCCGGAATTGACAGGTATTGAAGCCACACGACGCATTCGATATGAAAACGCTGACGTTCGTATTTTGATACTGACGGCGTATGATGAACCGGCATATGTTCATGCGTTGTTGGATGCTGGGGCAGATGGTTTTATGCTTAAAACAGCCGGACTTTCTGAACTCCTGCGGATATTATATGAAATTGCTGGTGGGCGTAAAATGTTTGATAAAACTATGCTCAAAAAAGCGCAACAAGCCCCAACACTTACCGAACGCGAAATTCAGGTTTTGCAATTGGTGGCAGATGGCATGACAAACAAAGAAATTGGTAAGTTGTTGTTTATTTCGGATCGTACAGTGCAGGGTCATCTAAAAAATATTTATGAAAAACTCAACGTGAATACACGCACAGAAGCTGTCAAAATCGCCTTACAGCAGGGGTATATCAAAGGAATATGAGTATGTTGCAGATTTGTGTGATGGGGGGGGTATTGTTCCTCGTCAGCAATCTATGGTTTTATATCCGTATTTTACGCCCTTTAAGACGCTTGGTTTATCATGCACAGGATTTAACACGTGGCAATTTAGAGGCATTTGAATGTGATTGTGGTGGTATACGTGAAATTGATACACTGCGCCGAGCGATGGCTGGCATGGTTGGGCATGTGCGCCGCACACAAAAACAGAGCAAAGCCTATGCTGACCGCTTAGCAGAAGGGCAGGAACAAGAACGCAATCGACTAGCGCGTGAACTGCATGACGACACAGTACAGTCGTTGATCGCTGTTTTACATCACATTGATTTTACGATAGAACAAGCACAAGATCATACCGTCTTGCAGATGTTACAAACAGCACGGACACAAGTTGTTGAGACGATTCATAGCTTGCGGCGGTTGATTGGCGATTTACGTCCACCGGCATTAGATGAGCTTGGTTTAGTTACGGCGTTGACTCTGTATCTTGATCGAATATCACAGATGAAAACCACATTTCAAGTGCTTGGCACACCACGCCGTTTATCACATCAACAGGAATTAACACTGTTTCGTGCCGCGCAAGAGGCTATCACCAACGCGATCCGGCATAGTGGCGGCGATCATGTTCATATCACGGTTGATTATCAACCAGATGCCACCTATCTGATTGTAAAAGACAATGGCAAAGGGTTTGAAGTACCAGCTTATCTATCTGACTTTGAGGGGCATTATGGGTTAATCGGTATTCAAGAACGGGTAGAAAGCCTGCACGGTAAGTTGATGATTGACACAACACAAGGCACACAAGTGACAGTTTGTATTCCGACCCGGCAGCAACAACCACAAGATCAGGTGCGTGACCCGGTATGTAGCGTGGTACTACAGCCACAACAAGCATATGGCAAGGTCGATTATGGGGGTAAGACATATTATTTTTGCTGTCCGGTGTGTCAGGGGGCATTCCAGAAGGAGCCTCATACTTATGTAGATAAAGCAATTGCCCCATGAACGGGGTTGATTTTGAGCGATTAGAAACGCTATTGATAGGATGAATGATGCTGCCAGGGGATTTACCCCTTGGCAGCACCACTGTTTGCGGATAGGTTGCTGTATTTATTCTGGCACAACCTCATAAGCGATGCCGTTTAACACCACGATAACATGATCTCCCAGGGCGAAGTAATCCGCTAATTCTGGGAATTCTTCCAGTAAGTCGAAGTATTCATCACTCAAAAAGACCACTTGAGTTGTTGTCATGTTATCTGCATCAAATGTAGTGTCATACCACACACCATCAATGTTAACAAACGTCCGGTCATTGACGTTGGTCAGGGCGTTGAATGACTCTCCGCCCCCAGGCATTTCCATATCGCTCTCAGCTTCACTTGGTTGGGCTGATGGGGCAAAGGCGGCACTGGTTGGGGAAGGTAATGGAACACTGGCACTGCTCATACTATTGATGTTATCTGCAGCATCTACTGCACCTTGACCCGTGTTGGCACTGTTAAGGGCGGCGGCTTCATCTGCCAAATCCATCCGCGCTTCTGCCTGTCCTTGTTGTGTGAGGATGTCATCTTCTTCAATTAGGAAGCTGGTATAGGGTGTAATGATCCCATAACGCACGCTCAAACTGATGATGCTGTCAATCAACTCTTGGTTTTCACCATTAAGGCGGATTGTATTCAACAGATCACCAATCCGACGGGTTGCCCATAACCGTGGGATAAAAGCCTCACCACCGGCGTTTGCACGTAATTCCAATCCATCATAGGTAAATATTTGTTCCACACCGTTGATTATGCCACTGAGCTTGATTGTGACATCGTCGCTAGGATCACGGTAACGCCCGACAACAGTAATTTGCTCCCCTGCGAACAGGTCATTCAGTTGTTGTGGATATAGCATTTCCACCCGCGAGCCGACCACTTCTAATAGAACATTGGTTAAAACCGGTGCGCTGATCTTGTTATATAAGCTGGCAACTTCTTCGTCAATCCGTTCAGAGGGGCGCACATAAGAGCTAACACCGTGGAAACTAGTGGTGATGCGATCTAGCAAGAAGGTATCTACATCATCACCAACCCCAAATGTGAAGATGCGAACGTTAGGCTTGGCAGCCATTTCTAAATTTGCCATGATGTCATCTGTCCACACCACGCCTTCTGTCGCCAATCCATCTGTGAGGAACAGAATGGTTGTAGGACGGTCTGTATCGGCTAAATCTAGGGCGGTAAGCAGCGCAGCATTGATGTCTGTTCCACCTTCGGCATATTGACTGTTAATCCAGTTGCTTGCGTCCTCAACCGTATCACGAGATTGCATCGCATCACTGTAAGTCCGTACTCCGGTGCTAAACAGGACGACGTTAAACCGATCTTGCGCCCCAAGATGATCCAAAACATACACTGCTGCCGCACGGGCTTGGTCCCACTTGGAGCCTGCCATACTCCCGGATTGATCTAAGACGATAATCACATCTTTAGGGATGATTTGATCATCCGGTACACTCACTGGCGGTTGTACCAACAACATGAAGAAACCATCCTCATTAGAGCTATCTTTGTAACTGAGCAAGTTTACGTTGATAGTGTTGGAAGCAATCCCGTAATATAGGCTGAAGTCATCAGTTGATGAGACATTTACAGCTTCCCAACCAGCGCGGAATTCTGTTTCACTCAGCCGGTTGATGGCGATATTATGGCTTGGTGAATAGATATTACTGATTGGGTCGTTGCTCACCACATCCACACTGATGCTCATTTGATCAACCGGGCGGCTGGAGAGTGTATTTGTACTCACCGGATATATATAATGAATTAACCCATTATCGACTTCCAATATCTGGCTATAGTTGATCTCAATACGGCGGGATTCGCCGGGGGGAATAGGGAACACATTGGCTTGAATTAAGCTAGAGCCAATATACTCTAACAATGCCGGATCACGATATTGACGTACAATTTCGTTATAGATTTCACGAGCTTCCCCAGCAGGCAAAATCCGCGCTTCGATAGCTTGCCCATTTACATACATAACCAGTTGATCAACAGCAGCCCCTTCTGGCAATGGGAAGATAAACGTGCCTTCTGCTAGGGCTTCCCCTTCATTCGTAAATTGCATATCTACATTGGTCTCTGCAATTTGGTTTTCAATAGTCGTATTGACCCGATGATAATCAATTCTTAACCAAGCTGGGTCTGTAAATACGCCACAGCACGGAATCGGCGGCAGTGGATCATCTTGTGCGGCTGTGGGGATGATCCCCATTAAAAAAATAACAATTATTAAATATAGTGTGCGTAACTTCATGATAGAGCCTCCTATGACTGTCTATGGTTCTTATGACGTTTATAGAAGGCTATTGGTTCCCAGCTATTTGGATTGTTGATAAAATACCATAAATCGCTTGTGCATCCTCATCAAATGCGCCAGGCACGCCAAACACATTCATCGCAGCATAATAATCATTCCCGAGTGCGATAACCAGATAAGTTAAATCCACCACGCCAGTTATTAAATCTGCACGGGCAGCCTCACGCCCATTGATACTAATCGATTGTGGGGTGGTGTATTCAAAGCCACTTTGCCCTTCTTCAGTAAGCCAACGCAAAACATCTAACGCGCTAGTATCCACATCAGTTGGTAAGTCATCTGCTGCATAAACAGTGATCAGGCTAAATGTACCATCCGGTAAGGTCGCTTCATCATCAAAAAGCGATGTATTACCATCTGTCACACCGATTAAACGATCAGTTGGGTGTTCTTCAATACGCCAGCCATCTGGTAAGCGTAAGGAGAAAGAAGGGGGGGCGGTGATGATATAAGGTGGGCTATATGTTTCTGTATTCACAGTAAAGGCATTTTGGATATGGCGTAATGAGGCAGCGACTTGTATCAAAGTTGCCTCAAAGTTAGGCATTTCCCCTGCGGCAGATGATGCAACTACAATGCCAAGCGCACCATGACTAAAGCGTTTGACAATAACCAAGTTATCAGTTGTCTGGCAAGTTTGCCGGGTATAATAGATCGCTGCTTGGTGAATTAATGCCAATTGTAGTGGCTCAAATGCATCACAAGTTGGCACGGTGTTAATAGTTTGCAGTTGCACGATAATATCTTGCAAGGGAGCGTTAGGGTTTTCTAGTGGAAGGGATTCTATCCAGGTGGTGATGATTGTTGCACGCATTTGCGCATTATCCAAAGGGGAGCCGGTTTCTAGGCTGGCTTCATCAGTCGCTAAAACAGCCGCCACTTTCATATCTTCCACGACCCAGTTACTTGGATAATCAAATGTCATTGTGGTAGAGGTGAACGTTTCTTCTAATGGTTGCAGAACAAATATCAAGACGAGCAGCAGTATGTTAAACATGGCTTTTCTTTCTATTGCATTTATTTAACTCCAATTGTAACCAAATTTAGGATGCTTGGAGAAAACCCGTTATAATTGCCATTGGATTATCTTGTTTTACGGTTTGTAGTGCTGGAGGTGTTTTAAGCAGCGTGTCAGATTCAAAACAACAAGCTGAAGAATTTAAGGCTTTGGTGGAGGCAAAAATCAAACGCTTAGTCTCCGACTTTGCTGAAGGTAAAATTAGCAGGGAGCAATTTCATCTGCTTTATGCACGCTATAATAGTCGCCTTGCTATTACGGATCACGCCTTACTCTCTGGCAATCCTGATGCGGTTCAAATTGCTCAAACGGGACCGCCAACGATGGTTATTAAAGATGCCACAATGGGGAAGGTCGTGGGCATCCTGATTTACCACAATATGAGCAGCAAAACGCTGGAAACACTGGGCGACTTTAATTTACCCTTTAGTCTTTTAGAACCCATCCTAGATGATTTTACGTTACGAATGGTAACACGCCAATTAGCTGCCCCGCGGATGGAGAAAATTGGCAAAACTCACTGGGTGTTGTTCAATGCTGGGCAGTTTGTCACAGTTGTCACGCTGTTCATCAATGAACCGTCACAAATGCAGATTCGTGAATTAGACCGGCTACTACATGATTTTGAACAGGCTAATCATCCTGAGCTTATTCGTCCACAAATTAATGTTGATAAATTGGCATATCCCTTTATGGCGTTTATCAAAAAGAAATTCGGAAAATCATCATAGTTCCTCTTGTAGCGAATATGTTATGCTAGAAGTAATTATTCCGATCATTGAGGTTATGAAATCATGTCGTCTGATCCTATGAGCAAAGCCAGAGCCTTCAAAGAAGAAGTGGAGGCAAAAATTCAAAAAACTGTGCAAGAATTTGCCGAAGGCAAGATCAGTAGGGAACAGTTTCAGCTTATTTATGCCCGTTACACTGAACAGTTGACGATTGCGACAATGGCGTTGATGTCTGGCGAGACGGGTAAAATTGATGATGTTAAATCCGATGGTACATCGACGATTGCCATAAAATCAGCATCTCAGGGTAAAGCGCGTGGCTTGATGATTTATTACAACAAAACCGGGACTATCCTAGAAACATTAGGGGATGTCTCTGTTCCAATTGGGGTTATTGGACCAATTCTTAATGATTTTTCTATGTTAATGGAAGAAAACCAGCGGGTAGAACGCCAGGTCAAAAAAATTCAAGAAAAAGAATGGCTCCTGCTTTCTGCTGGGAAATATACCACTATTGTCACGCAATTTCGTAATGAACCGGCTTTGATGCAAATTCAATATCTAGAAAAACTCCATAGCGATTTTGAAAAAGCTAACCGTGCCTTATTTGAAAAAGATCGTGTTTCTGCTGAAAGCCTTGCCTATCCCTTTATGGTTTTTATTGAAAAACGCATCCAGCGGGGTGGATAAAATGAAAAACGAGCAGGTCGCCCGCCTGCTCGTTTTTGATAAATAAACTTGTGAGTGTTATTGCATCGCCGCGCGGATGGTGTTACAGGCTGGACATTGCCCATTTGGGCGGATAATAGCATACCCTGCCATGGGATCATTATCATAGCGCGTGAAATCCACATTCCAAATAATGATCAGGCGAATATCCCCACGAGAACGAGCGATTTGTATGGCTCCATTTAGCCATTCTGCTTGATTTTGCACGGTCACACCTGCTGCCCATTCAAACCCAGGGGGCAACGGACCATATCCCTCGCCTGAAAGATAGCCCAGTTCCGTAAAGCAAAGCGGCTTATTGGGGAATATTCCACGATAGGTGTTAATCATCCCTAGATAATAGCGGGTGTAATAGCCTCCGTTTCCACGTGGGTCACCACTGGTGGCATATGGAGAAACAATGCCTTCATTATAATGTACACCGAGGCAGTCCATATAACTGGCTGCGCCAGCGGCTGCCATCTGGCTGAGGAAGCGGTTATCATTAACCACACGCCCAGGGAATGCCCCTTCTGCACCGGTGGGGGCGGGCGCGCCGCTAATCACCAATACATTGGGATTGGCGTTTTTAATCGCTAAATATGCCGCGCGCAACATCTCTGTATATGCTGAACCGTTGATTTGCCCAGCGGGCCATTGCCGGTCAATATTAGGTTCATTCCATACCTCAATCGCATCCGGTCCAAGTTGTGCTACCCCTGCTAAGAAGTTCGCAAAATCTTGGATATACTGTGTACGATTAGCCCCTAATTGCCCAGGATCGCCTACAATACCCAACAAAATCTTAAAGCCATTGGCACGTGCCTGGTCAATTAAGGGTTGTGCAATGCTAGCGGGCTGCCCCTGGCTCCACACCAATTGCTTTTTGACCCAAGTCATACCAGCACCACGCATTTGATCTGGATAGCTGAAGCTTTCTACATGTCCGCCAATTTCAAACCCACCAGCAATAGGGGGGGCTGGATTCGGATTCGGATTTGGATTTGGATTTGGATTCGGGCTGGGTGCTGCCGTTCCACCAGAAATGACTAATTGTTGCCCTGGATAAATCAAATTGGGATTGGCGATACCATTCGCGGCAGCGATCGCTTGATAGGTCGTGCCAAAACGCCGTGCGATCGAACCAAGTGTATCCCCACGTTGGACAGTATAGGTGGTTTGCTCACTGGGTTGTGGCTGTGGTTGCGGTTGTGGAGCAGGTGAGCTGCCAACACCTGGGATAATCAATTGCTGCCCGACGAAAATTAAGCTGGCGTTGGCGATATTATTTCGTTGTTGAATGGCTGCAATGCTTACGCCGTAACGCAATGAGATACGATACAAATTTTCCCCCGGTTGGACAACATGCACAGTTTCTTGTCCACTGTTATCTTGAGCAAATGTTGAAACATTCACCATCAATATCATCATCAAAAGTGATAAAACAAACAGTAATCGTCGCATAACTCTGAATGTCCTTTCTTAAATGTCTGAACTGTCATTAGTGTAGCATGAGATGATAAAACCTGCTTTACGGCTTTCCTACGTCTATTTGCTTTGTACAAATTGACAAAATTGCAACACGCTTTGCACTGATTTTAGTTAAAAATTCACAGCAAAGTTCATTGTTTTTTGGTTATTTTCTCCGATTAGTGCATTATGGTACATACGTATAATGATTGCTATCACAGAAATTTTAGTGAATATAACCAAAATGGGAGAAAGCTATGGGCGAATTTACACTGCCAGCCAGCGCAAAAGAATCACCGGAAGCTCTATTAAAATGGGCAAAAGAAAACGGTGTGGAAGAAGTCGATATTCGGTTTACTGATTTGAAAAGCGTGGTGCATCACTTCAGTATGCCATTAGGAGTTCTTGATGTCGATGTTTTTGAAGATGGTTTTGGCTTTGATGGTTCTAGTGTGCGTGGCTTCCAGGCAATTAATGAATCAGACTTGATTCTTAAAGCGGATTTGTCAACCGCGCATATTGAACCGTTCTTCGCCCGTAAAACATTGGCTTTTTTGTGTGATGTGTATGACCCAATCACACGCGAACCCTATGGACGCGACCCACGTGGGGTAGCACGTCGTGCAGAGGAATATCTGAAATCCACCGGTATTGCAGATACAGCCTTCTTTGGACCAGAAGCCGAGTTCTTCCTGTTTAGCAATGTAAGTTACGATGTCCAATCCTATAAAAGTTTCTATCAGTTAGACTCTCATGAAGGGTTCTGGAATTCTGGTTCAAACGATCCTTCCATGGTCTATCTCAATCGTATTAAAGAAGGATATTTCCCTTTGCCACCGCTGGATAAAACCCATGATGTCCGGGCGGATATGGTTAATACCATGATTAACTGCGGGATTGAGGTCGAAGTCCACCATCATGAAGTTGGCGGCGGTGGTCAAGCCGAAATTGATATGAAATTTGATACCCTGCTGAAAATGGCTGACAAACTTTTGATGTACAAGCACATTGTTAAAAATGTCGCCGCAAGAAATGGCTTGGTGGCAACATTTATGCCCAAACCCTTATTTGAAGACAATGGCTCTGGTATGCACGTACATCAATCTTTATGGAAAGATGGCAATACGCTGTTCTATGGTGATGAGTATGCTAACCTCAGTGAATTAGCACTGTATTATATTGGTGGTATCCTAAAGCACGCTGTGGCGTTAATGGCGTTTACGAACCCCACCACCAATAGCTATCGTCGTTTGGTTCCTGGCTATGAAGCACCTGTTAATTTAGTTTACTCTAACCGTAATCGTTCGGCTGCCATCCGCATCCCGGTCTATGTCAATAGCCCCAAGGCGAAGCGCATTGAAACACGCTTCCCTGACCCCACCGCGAACCCATACTATGCCTTCCCGGCGTTGATGATGGCAGGGCTGGACGGAATCCGAAACAAGATTCATCCGGGGCAACCCATGGATATTGATCTTTATAGTAACAAAGTGGAAACACCCACTGTACCACATGGCGGTTTAAATGCCGTGTTAGATGCGCTTGAAGCTGATCATGAATTTTTGTTGGAAGGTGGCGTGTTTACTGAAGACATTATCAAGAGCTACATTGCTTACAAGCGTGAGGAAGAAGCTGACCCGGTGGGAATGCGCCCGCATCCTTACGAATTCCAACTGTACTTCGATATTTAATCAACTTATCTGTCAAAAGCGAACGGGGCATACAACAAGCCCCGTTTTTCGTTAACTGTGGATAAATTCAATAATTTGCTTAATCGGTAAGTGATCCGCAATGTTGTTACCATAATAAGCAGTATGGATTGTTAAATCGGGATTGATGAGAAATTCCGCAGGAATTAATGCCTCGTCGCCGGTATCTGTTACTTTGATCTTATTTTGTAAGTGGGCACGCACCCCTGCGATGGTTTTACGGGGTAGAGTTGCTGCCGCTTTTTTGCTATCGGATTCCACATAATATTGCTTATAAATCACACGCTCTGGGTCTCCAATAACAGGATAGAGTGGGGGGCGGTTGCCAATGTGTTTTAAGATACTGGTGGTTGAGGATTGAAAGAATGCAATCATTCCCAATCCTTTAGATTGCCAAAGCGGGGCATATTGGTTGATCTGCTCGGTGCGCAGGTTGCAAAATGGACAGGCAGCATAGCGATGAAACATCAACAATAATTTCTTGCCAGCAAAATCTTGTAGCCGAATAAATTCCCCTAAAACATCTTGCACTTCAAAATGTGGTGCGAAATCACCAGGCTGTAACATCACGCCTCCCATTGTATGTCGGTCATCATTGTCTATTATCCCCAAAATTCATTAGATTTTTCCAAAAGATACGTTAATCAAATAAAAAAGCGTCCTGATGATGTGGACGCTCTGTGTGTTTTGAGATTGACGTGTGTGTGGGGAAGGATTAATAACCACCGGTTGCTGGAACAGATAGCAAGAATAAAATGGCGACGATTGCCATGATAACCGGTGTTAAAAATGCGACCAAATATGCACGGCTGTCATCTTTGAGGTGCATATAAATGGACACCACCAAAAACGCCTTGACGCTGGCAATTCCTGTTAGGATGATGATTTTGATGGTCTCTAGCGATGAGGCTTCTTTTAAAACTTCTGCAATGATGACCTCGGTTAATGTCAGTGCGCCGAGTGCAAAGAACACCGCTGTATATAACGGAACGGGCAGGGTACGCCCGAAAACGGTGGTTGTTTCTCCATGATGAGCATTATGCCCTTGATGATCCATCACTGACTCAATGGTGTTTTGTGCGGCTGTTACCCCTTTATCAAAAGCTTGCATAGGGACTGTATCCGCCCCTTGTTCGGTTGCTTTTAACACCTCCACCGCTGCTTGGTCAACCACGTTGGGATCATCCAAACTTTCAGCTAATGCCTCGGCTTGCCCTTCTGGGTATTCATCCGGTGCAGGGACAGATTCTGCAACCTCTTGTAATTCGTCTTGTGTTAGGTTCTTTTCTTCTTCAGCCATTGGGTGCCTCTCTTAAACCAGATAAATCAGGGTGAACAGCACCACCCATACTACATCAACAAAGTGCCAATATAATCCGAAGATCTCTACCCCAGCGTGGTTTCTCCCAGGTGCGCCATCATAAGCACCGTTACGGGCTTTCCAGATGACCAATAAGCACCACAACACCCCAGCGATCACATGGGCACCATGAAAAGCGGTTGGGGTATAAAAATGCATCCCAAAGCCCGCAAATGCTGAGTCTGCTCCTTCAAAATATAGGGTGACACCTTCTTCTGCAAGGCGTGAATATTCAACGTATTGTAACAAGACGAAGACCGTCCCCAACCCGGCAACTGCCCATAGCCAGCGGATCATCCCTTGGCGATTACCTCGTTTGATTTCCCGCAAGCCCATGACCATCGCCCAACTACTCGCTAAGAGTAAGAATGAGTTAAATGTCACCAGCAGTGTACCAAACAGCCCGAGGGCATGATGCACTTCCTTAACTGCCTCCGGCTGTGAATGACGAAAGACAGCATACGCGCCGATAAAAATTGAGAACAGGATTGTCTCACTGGCGATATAGAGCCACATCGCAAATTTTTGATTTTCGATGCTGGCAGTTTCTTGTTCTGCACTTAAATGATGCGTTAATTCAGCCATTATTCGCTTACCTCTACAGGTTGAATATCGGTACTTTCGCTTGTTGGTTCACCCCATGTTTGGACAATTTTGCCCGCATAATCCTTAATCAAATTATAGATTAAGCCGGGGAACAGCAAGAATGTCATGAGTGGGGTTAAGCCAATTGTGCCCAAATGAGAGAGCAATGTCCGCAGCCACCCAGGGCGTGCAATGGGCAAGCCCACCAGCACTTCATAATGCAGGATATATAACACCGAGAATAGCGTGAAGAACGTAACCCCCAAAAATACGACGCGCATGAGCTGTATAGTGCTAGCTGCTTGGCGACGCATCCGGTGTAAGATAAAGCCAGCGAAACTTCCAAATACAATTGCGATGATCAGCCGCCACAGTTCAGGGTTGATATCTCGCTCGATACTCCAAAAGCCCCAAAACGCCGCTATCACCAAAAGCATTTTAACCAATTCTGGCAAGAATGTTTCACGCGGGGTATTGGTTTCATAGCTAAAGCGCACGGTTTTACCCTCATTTTCCACTTCTTTAACCACACGGTTCAGTATAGTGAAGACCAAGGCAATACCACCGCCAATTGCCATCAACGATACCAGTGTAAAAATGATAAACCCAACAAAAACCGCCAATTGGCTTAACTGAATTTCTGCCCCGCCAAAAGGCAATTTTAAGGTAGCGTAATTCATGCCAATGGCAGCGGTTTGTGCTTCTGGGTCGCCGGCAGTTTGTAGATATAAACCAGTTGGCAGTGTGGCAAACCCCAAAACCGCCACCACTAGGCAGGTCACCCAAAAGCTAATTTGCCACATTGAATACCCCAAAACACGAAAAGGTGGTGAACTACTTTCAACAGCGACCTCATCCACTTCTTCCTCTTCATGGGGGGCTTCTGCCACAATCAACCCGGTTTCTGGGTCATATTCTGGCTCATGGGGATGCTGGCTCATCTGTGGGTTAGTTGCTCCCATGCCCCAGGTAAATGCAAATGAGGAAACAAACGCACCCAGAATCATGGCAACTTCCGGGTCAAATACTGGTTGAAGGTTTTGTGCTCCCCGTAAAAGAATGGTAAAAACAACGCTGCCAATAAACCCTAATATGGCGGCAGTTGTTGCTCGTTCAAGTCCCGGTTTCATGATTAAATAAACTCCAAGTTTATACCCAGTAGATCACGATATAGAATAACATCCAGGCGATCAATACAAAATACCATAGTTTGGCACCTGCTTCTACTGCCCAATAATTCATGGCATGATATAAATGACGATTCTGGTAAACATAGATCAAGTATCCCCCAATGACTACTGCATGAAACACATGAAATCCCGTCATCAATCGAAAAACCTGGGCATATTGTGTTCCAGATGGAATAGCAAGCCATTCAAAGACCATTATCATCACGAATAATGCACCCAAGCTGATAGCACTTAACCACTGTGTAAAACACGCTTGGGCATTGTTTTGTTGAATAGCATTGAGTGCTCGTTTAACCAAAACCACACTTAAGATTAACGCGCCTGTGGCAAATGCCGCAAGGATTGGATCGGCTTTTTGTGTGCCTTCCGGTGCCCAATTGGGTGAAAAACGTAACTGCCAATTGACCACCACCAGGCTGACAAATGCCATAATCCAACTCAATTGAAAAACAAACATCCCAGCACGTTTGTTTTTCAGGTCTTGCAGTTCTTCACGACTTAGTTGATTTTCCAATAAATCTTGTTGCATCACATTACAAACCAAGCTCTTTTTATCAGGCTATTTTCAGCAGGTATCTGGTTTAATAAGATACCTGCTGAAGTACAAATCACATAAAAAGGGAGTTAATCACCAGATGCTTGTTCTGGCTCCGTAGATTGTTCAACAATCAACGGTTTACCGCCAAAGCGGGCTTCCATTGCATCCAAATAGGCTTTTGAGGCTTCTGTGCCATAGCCATATGGGTCTTCAAACGGGATAGGATCGCCCACAAAGTTGTAAGCTGGTGGGGGAGAAGTTGTTTGCCATTCTAGCGTCAGCGCGCGCCAAGGGTTAGCTCCCGCTTTTTTACCTTTATAAATGGATACCACCATGTTATATAGCAAGATGAAGGTGGAAATTCCTAACACGAATGATGAAAGACTGACCAACACATTTAAATCCTGGAATTTGGGGTCATATTCTGCGACGCGGCGCGGCATCCCTTGCATCCCCAAAATGTGCATGGGTAAAAACGTCCCCAAAAAGCCTAAGTAAGTCAGCACAAAGTGCAATTTCCCTAACCGTTCATTGAGTAAGCGACCGGTGATCTTGGGATACCAGTGGTAAATCCCGGCATAAATCCCAAAAACACTCCCTCCGTATAGCACAAAGTGGAAATGGGTCACCACGAAATAGGTATCATGCATATGAATATCAACTGGTACGGATGCTAACATCACACCGGTGATTCCACCAATGACAAATAGAGAAAGGAAACCTAAGGCAAACAGCATCGCACTGTTGAGCCGTAACTTACCACCCCAAATTGTGCCAAGCCAACTGAAAATTTTGATCCCTGTTGGCACGGCGATAATCATGGATGTAATCATGAAGGGGATGCGCAATTCTGGCTGCAAGCTGGTGAACATATGATGTGCCCACACAGTAAAGCCGACAATGGCAATCGCCATACTGGAAAGCGCAATCATGCGATACCCAAAAATCGGCTTACGAGAATGAACAGAAAGCACTTCAGATAAAACACCAAACCCTGGCAGCACCATGATGTATACGGCTGGATGGCTATAGAACCAGAAGATATTTTGCCACAGCAATACATCACCGCCGTTATTGGCATCAAAGAATGTAGTGCCTGCCACACGATCCAAAATCAATAAGGTAAGCGCACCTGCCAAGAACGGTGTTGCCAGCACGACAATAATGGAGGTGGCAAAAATTGCCCATGTAAACAGTGGCATCTGGAACCAGCCCATCCCCGCTGGTCGCATGTTCTTGATGGTCACGATGAAGTTAATTGCCCCTAAAATAGAGGACAACCCTAATAAGTGGATAGATAACGCCCACAAGGTTTGACCATCTGGGCTAAAAATTGTGCTGAGTGGGGGATAGCTTGTCCAACCGGCTTCTGCTGGACCAACAAACCAACCCAAAATCAATAAAAGCCCTGCTGGTGGAATCAGCCAGAAGGCGAAGGCGTTTAACCACGGGAACGCCATATCTTTTGCACCAAGTTGCAGCGGAATGAGATAATTCCCAAAACCGGCAAACATCGGCACAATCCAGGTAAAGATCATCATCGTCCCATGAATACTGAACAGCGTATTATATGATGATCCGCTTGCCATTAAATCTGTTTGTGGGGTTAATAACTCCCAGCGGATGAGCATCGCTAATGCGCCGGCGATGACAAAAAAGAACAAGGATGTGACCATATATTGCACGCCGATAATCTTATGGTCAATGCTCCAGCGCAGATATTCGCTCAATTTGGGGCGTTTTACTTCTTCTACATACTGCCCCCGTAATGGATATGATGCAGTTGCCATTTTTTTCTCCCTAACAATACTTTTTGATACTGGGGCTGTTAGCCCTTGGTCAGCGCATGACGAAAACCGAGAGCTAACAGCTAAACATCAACAGTCAGATGCTAATTGTCATCAATGAAGCTTGCCGCGTAAGCATCCAGATTTTCTAGGTCGCAGGCGTATTCACTGCTTTCACTCAATGAGCAAAGATAAGCAACAATCGCTTTTGCATCATTGACTGGCATATATAGATCACCATCTGGGTTGCCAAATTGGAAGTTATTCATCAGGTTATTAAAACCTGGCACCAAGTAAGCACCTGGGATATAAAGCGATTGGAATAGATATTCTTCTGGTGCTAAGCCAGTTGAATTGCTACGGTTGGTTGCGGCGCGTTCCCCCACTCCTTCTAATGCAGGTCCGGTTAACCCACCCCAATCAATGGTGAATCCATCACCTGATTCTTGTAGGAGATGGCAACCGGAGCAAGGATAAGTGCCGCTTGCCAAAATTTGCGCACCTTGCAGCACTGGATCATCCGGCGGATTAGCACGGGCGAAGATCGTCGGGTTGACGAAAGTCTCATAATAATCTTGCTCGCTGTCATACACACGAACATAAGCATACATCGCACCATGTCCGCTACCACATAGCTCAGTGCATACCACACGATATTGGTTATAGTTAATGCCATTTGTGCCAAAGGCAGATGCAAACGCTAGCATGTCCTCCTCTGGCAGATTTTGCAGATTTTCTGTCAGGCGGTCTTTAACAGCGGTTGTGAAGCTGGTGCTACGCGGGTCAACCTTCGGGTTTTCGTTTCGTACACTACGGACTGCTTCAACAATGCGGTTGAACTCTCCAATGGTATAGGTTTCCAATAGCCGGGCAACTTCTTCGCCATCGGTACCGAAGAATGTCACTAGCGTAGTCAGCTCACCATTTTCACGGTAGTTTGTTACGGCTAAATCTGCCGCTTCATCATAGACCGCATTCGCTTCTGCATCATATTCCCGTTCCAACGCAATTGGGGTAAAGCGAATTTCAGTGGTACGCCCAGGCAGCAAATCTTGCTTGATCCGCATTTCTGGCACCCAAAAAGCATGAATCACGTCTTGAGAGTTCATGACCATCACAACTGGACGTTCATCATAGACATGCAAGATGTTGGAGGTCACGTTTAGCGTATAGCCGTCTTCCTCGTTGCCTTCCAACTCAGACATCAAGTCATTTTCACGGAACATTGCTACCATGTCATCTGGAACGGGAAGGTCATAATTAAACGTCCAGGCAAAGCGCGCGCCTGTCGCGTTGACAACCATTTCACCTTCTTTAGGGGCGCGGATGTCTATCCAGACTTGATAGCTATAAACCACAAGGAACAGCACGATTACTGCTGGAATAGCCGTCCACACTAATTCTAGCGTAACGTTCCCATGAATGGTTGGACCATCGCTTGTATCACCCTTTTTGACACGAAAGCGGATGATAGAATAGAGTAGCGCGCCTTCTACCAATAGGAAAATTGCGCCGCCAATTCCCAACAAAACGCGGAACAACTGGTCAACTTGTTCTGATTCAGCAGACGCATTGATGGGCAGCAGTACTGTGTCTTCAAGCTGTGAAATTAACAGCCCCCCAAGTGCGAGTAGCACCGTCAAAACAGCAACAACGCCGGCAATTAAACCAGCATTGACACTCGATTTACCCTTGTTACCTAAATCCATAGAGACTTCCTAATATATACCTCAGATGAAATACGGGGTTAATACCGAGACTAATTCAGAATTGTTAAATTTTACACAAATCTTTATCCAGATTGTACATGAGATATTGTCCTTTTACAAGCAGTTGAGCTTAAAATTAACGAAACGAGATATTAAAACAACATGTTGTGTCGTTTATATAGGGCATCAATGATTTGGCGATCCGCTTTACCAAAGGCATATTGCTTCATTTCATCCAGGTAGACCCAAGCGATTGCGGCTGCTTCTAGTGTTTGCGGCTCACCGCTGATGATACGACATTCAAATGCGTGCAGTGTGATCTTAAAATGCGTAAAGGCATGTTTGACACTGACAAATAGATCACCAACAGCAACATCAATCATCAACTCTTCTTTTAATTCACGACGCAGGGTATCTGGTAATGTTTCGCCAGTTTCTTGCTTGCCACCTGGGAACTCCCACAAACCACCTAGCAGTTTTTCATGAGGACGCTGAGCGATTAGGATTTTACCATCATCCCGCTTGATGATGCCCGCAGCAACATCATAATGTGGAATAGGAGCTTTCTTCCGTTTGATCGGACGCTCTGCTTGTGTGCTGTTGGCGTATGACTGGCAATATTGCTGAATCGGACACGAGCCACATGTTGGGTTGTGTGGGGTACAGACTTTTTGCCCTAACTCCATCAACGCCTGGTTATAATCTCCGGGGCGTTGTGTGGGTATCCAATCTGCTGCGATTTGCCATAGATATTTTTTTGTGGATGTTTGGGTGATGTCATCCGCTAAATCCAATAAGCGGGTAAACACCCGGATGACGTTCCCATCTAAAACGGGGGCGGCTTCTCCAAACGCGATACTGGCAATTGCTCCTGCGGTATAACGCCCAATACCGGGCAGTTTTTGTAAATCTGCCGCTGTTTGAGGAAACTGCCCATCCAGCTGTTGGACAATAATCTGGGCAGTTTTGTGTAAATGCCGGGCACGGCTATAATACCCTAAACCTTCCCACTGCTTGAGTATTTCATCTAGGTTTGCATGGGCTAATTCATAGATCGTCGGGTAGGATTTCAAAAAACGCTTATAATAAGGAATGACCGTTTCAACCTGTGTCTGCTGTAACATCACTTCAGAAAGCCAGACATGGTAAGGATCAGGGCGTACGGTACGCCAAGGTAACTGAGCGGCGGTTTTATCAAACCACTGGAGTAGTTCCGATGCAAATTCAGCAGACATAGAGAGCCTCTTGGTATAAAACTTATGAATAGTCTACCTGAGTATTACACAGTTTTCAGTGTGCAATTCCCAAATGAAAACCAAGCAAGTGCAATTGTTGTACCATCAGATGGTGATCCGGTACGTGCCTTGCGTCGTTTAGGGTTTCAGCAGCACCGCCCGACAATCTTCATCAGTGGTGGCGCGTCTAATATGTCTGAAGATGACTTAACCCTGACCGAGCGTATAATTGAAGGGGTGGCGCAATTTGCTGATGAGCATAACATCGTTATTATTGATGGGGGTACCGAAGCTGGTATTATGAAAATGGTTGGGGATACGCGCCATCGCCTGGGGTTAAATTTCCCGCTCATTGGCGTTTCACCTTTGGGGCGTGTTGAATTTCCTGGCTATCATAACCCAAATCAGCAAGCACAGCTGGAAGATAATCATACGCACTTTGTGTTAGTTGATGCTGGTGAATGGGGCACGGAATCTCCGTTTATTTTGCAACTGACACATGCCCTAAGCGGTGATAAACCTGCTGTTGGCGTTTTAATTAATGGCGGTAAAATCGCCATGCAAGAAGTGTATTTAGCCTCTACCATGACGCGCAAACTCGGTGTGATTGTTTTAGAAGGCAGTGGACGTGCAGCGGATGAAATTTCCACCGCTTTCCGCTCCGGTAAGTCTAACCAGCGAATTTTGCGCGCTATTTTAGCTGGGGGCGATATTCAACTTGTTGGCACGATCGAAGGTCCAGAGGTGATGCGTACCAAATTAGCGAAGCGATTTTTAGGGGATAACCAATGAAACGGTGGATCATCATTAGCATCATGGTGTTTATTATCAGCAGTATATTGGTGGTGGCACAAGAGGAAACGCCAGACCCACAACCTGATATTAACACACTCTATGAACTGGTAGAACAAGCTCAAGCTGCTGCAGACCGTGCTGAAGCTGCCTTGTTGGATATGGCAGATATTGAACAGCAAGCTAAAGACGCTGTGGGATTAGCGGGTGATCTGTTTGGTTTGTTTGAGGCGATGTCCGGTGCAATTGGGTTAATTGTCCCTATTCTGGCAATTGTCGCCGGTGTGGTTGGGTTTAATCGGCTTAACAACGCCAGTCAGGAATTACGAGAAGCCCGTGAACAACTCGAAAAAGAACTTGCACAACGTAACAAAGAGCTGGATCAACTACGTGATGAACTGCAAGCCACCGCACAACATCAACGCGAAAATGCGACTGCCGCTTCTATTGCCTTATCCCTTTTACCTGTTGGAGAGCGTCAATATCGTGCCCAGGATTATCGTGGCGCGTTAGATACGTACCAGCGTGCTTTGCAATATGACCCCAAAAACCCCATCATTCATTATCGTCTGGGCTATGTTTATACCCAAAGCGGTGAATTAGAAAAAGCGCGTGAGGCATTACAAGAATCACTTCGTTTAGATGAACAATTTGCACCTTCTCGGGCAGCTTTGGGCTATGTCTATCGCCGCATTGGTGATTCAATACAAAAGCAAATTGATGCCCTCACCAAAGCCGGCACACCAAATGATCACCCCGAAGTTCTCAAATTGAAAATTGACCGTGATAAAGCTTATGTCCGTTCAGAGGATTTATTTGTTGATGCCTTAGATACCCTACCCAAACTCATGGATGAGGATGGTGAATCATGGTGGGGGGCATTAGGGGGGTTATATCGTCGGCGTGGGCAGGTTGAGCAGGCGATTTATGCTTATGAACGTGGCACACAAGTCACCCCGCAATCCTCTTATCCTTTTAGTAACCTTGCTTTGCTTTATGCTGAAACTGGACAGCGTGAGAAGATGATAAAAACCTATCAACGTGTGGAGCAACTTGCTTGGAATGAGGTGCAGGCGGATGTTGATAATTATTGGGCATATGCTGATCTGATTGTTTCACGGATGGCGCAGGGTAAGGTTAAAGAAACACGTGACATACTCAATATGGCATTAGAAACTGCTCCAACCGACTCACCTTATACGCTAGAAAGCCTGATTGATACGCTAGAGCGATTGGCGCGTTTTTTAGGTGGTGCAGATGCCCAAGCTATCCATGATGTTGTGAAAGATATCCGCCATTTTGCAGAAAAACGGCAGGAAAAGCGGGATGAAGAAGCCCGCGTGGAAGCAAAACGTGCGACGAGCGAACTCCGTGCCGTGCAGGAACAGCAATCACCAGCAGAGGATAAGCCGGATGAGGATTGACCCTGATGTTGCCAGCTATGCACCTTAAGCAACTAATTGCCCATCTCCGGCGTGGGGATAAATCCCGCACGCTAGAGTTGGTCGCCCCATGGATGAGGTGGATAGCGTTGCCAGGGGATTTATCCCTTAGCAATATCACATTGTATTCTTTACATCCGTGATTTAATCTGTTGAGCGATGTAGTGGGACACTGCCATAATCGACAGCATCGGGTTTACGCCGGGGGCGTTGGGTAACGCGCTGCCATCCGCCACGTATAGATTTTTGATCTCATAGCTCTGTCCAGTTGGGTCTATTGCGCCGCGTGCAGAATCCCCGCCGATGCGTGCGGTAGACATTTGATGTGCGCTGAACAAAGCAAAATCGTTGGGTTTGAGTCCTCGTTTTTCCATTTGTGTGAGGAAATAGTCTAACTTGCCATTACGCCCTGGCACATAAGTGGGGCGGTCATTATGTGGTGTGGAAACTTCTAATGCCCCGGCTGCGATGTGAATTTTCAATGCTTCTTTCATTCCAAGCATTAGGTGTTTTGCATCATAGTGACTTAAACGGTAATGGATATGTGGTTGCCCGTGTTTATCTAATGTGATGCGCCCGCTATCACGATCACGAGTCAGGATAATGATGTTTGCCATATTCGGTAAACGCTGTATGGCACGTTTATATTGACGCGCGTCTAACCAGGGCGTTGCCAAGCCATTTAAACCGGGATGTGCTGGTGCGTTTTCTAACCAAACCCCATAACCATTACCATCTAAGTTTTTGAAATCCCGGACGACACGGGTTAAAGGCGCACCCCGCCAGGGATCAATTGGTTCATCAAATAACCCGGTTGTAACAGTGGTTGGATGTAGATATAGGTTTTTTCCAATGTTGGGGTTACTTAACCCGGAACGCAGCAAAATCGCGGGTGTATGAATTGTCCCGGCACTGACGACCACGACTTTCGCTTTAACGGTTACATGATGTACTGCGCCATTTTTCTCTTTTACGTGAACCACTGCACCAATGACTTTGCCATGCCGGTGTAAAATACGGTCAACATGCCCGCGTACCACAATCTTTGCCCCCGCATCATAAGCATCTTGCAGATAGGTTTTGAGGGTGCCCATCTTTGCACCAAATTGACAACCATAATTGCAGAAGTCACACACTTCACAGCCTTTGACATTGCGCGGCACGACTTCACAGGTATAACCGAGGGCTTGGCTGCCGCGCTCAAATACACGATTATTCGGGTTAGCGAGGCTTTCCGCTGTGTTGATATTTGTCCGCTGGATGACTGCATCAAACGAGTTTTGTAACGCTTGGCTGGTTGCGCCGCTAAAACCAAGAACTTGCTCCCATTCTTTTAAAACATAATCCGGTGTGCGGAAGGATGCCGACCAGTTGATAGTTGTCCCACCGCCCAGGGTGCTGCCTGCCAAGATTGACATGGTTGCATCAGATGTGACTAATGCGCCGTGCTTTTCATAGAGCTGTGCCATGCCTTCATATTCGCTACGCGGGAATTCGTGATCCGCAAAATAGTCACCCTTCTCAATTACCATGACCTCATAGCCCGCTTGGGCTAATTCACCGGCAACTACACCACCACCTGCACCACTGCCGATAACCAATATCTCAGTTTCTAACACGGCTGGCGCGTTAATTGTGAATGGCTCAATGGGGCGGGGCTGTGTTTCTGGCTGGGGCGGCGGCTGATAGTTGAATGTTTTCCATGTGGGGTTTGGCTGACCAGACGGCATAAGCGCGTAAAATAAAAATGTCGAAACGCGCTTGAACGTCAGGAAAGTGGTACGGGCAAGTTCAAACCGGCTGGTCGCTAATTTTTTGAGTACATCTTCTCGTGCAGCTTGTGGCATGTCTTTTAATGGTGCCCAGTGCCCGCTGATGATGCCATTAAGTAAGCCGGTATTTAACCCATTGAGTACAAATTTGAGTTGACGTTTTTCCGCGGGGGTGGTGATACGGTCAATATAGGCTTCAAAGTGTGTTACTAAATCTAGATCACTGGCGCATAACTGGAACAAATTGGGATCATCACCATTTTCTGGCTCTAGGCGTGGGATGAGGGTATCACAAATAATCGATAGGGTTTCTTTTTCAGCAACACTTAAAAATGACATCAGCCTTCTCACACAATAATCGAATCTGTTTTCGATTATGATTATAGCGCAAATTAGCTAAGTCAGGGGTACGGTGAAGATCGGGGATTTGGGGGCAATTTTGGTCAAAGCCCACTTACTCGTTATTGATGTTATGAGCAAGTGGGCATAATGCTTAAAATCCAATAGTAGCGGCGGGGTCGTAGGGTTCATAATTAGAACCGCTGCGGATTTCAAAGTGCAAGTGTGGACCGCTGGAATTACCGGTGTTTCCGACTGCGCCGATGATGGTGCCGGTATCGACATATTGCCCGCAGGAGACGTAAATTTCACTGAGATGGGCATAAACTGTCATATTGGGTCCATGAATCAGTGCGATCATATATCCATATCCCCAGCTGTTCCACCCAGCAAAGATCACACTGCCCCCATTGGCGGCATAAACCGGTGTACCAATTGGCGCGGCAAGGTCAATCCCACTATGATAGCTGGAAAAACCGCGTGTAATGGTATAGGTTCCACGCGCCAAGGGATTACCCCATAGTGTGCCACCTGTGATCGGTTGTGATCCGCATGATCCCGCCTCTCCACGGGCAAAGGAGACCATCGGCGGTCCTTGTGTTGGGCGGGCGGTGTTGCCAGTGCTACCGCTATTTGATGAACCACTATCTCCGCTATCACTGACCTCGATATTTGCCACCCATACCACTTCTTCTGCCTCGCCACCAGGGATAAAAATAGGCGTGTTGTTCGGCGGCACATCATCAGGACCTAACCCTGCCAACTGTGGATTATAGGGTGAATCTAAAATGATGAATGGATCATCGACTTTGTAGCGTTCTGCATAGTCCCGGATGCTTAGTGTTGCGCCGGATGTGGTGGTATAAACGCCATCTACCGGTGGAATATTTAGCTCATCGCCAGGACGAATTGCCTGAATGACTCGCCGTGAGTTTGACCACACAATCGATTCGGGGGTAATGCCATAGCGTACAGCGATGCTTTCGATTGTTTCTCCCTGTTGAACAGTGTGTTTAATGACTTCGGTGCGTTCACGTGCAGGGATGATGGTAAAAGGATCAGTCAGGTTGCGCGCGATCCGCGTAAAGTCTTGAGGGGGTGCCTCAATGGGCTTTTCTAACAGAGACAACGCAGTTTGTGGGTCTAAGGTTGGATATACCTCAATCATTGCCCCAATGGGATCATTGATTACACCGGCGGGTGTAAGGGGTAAGGTGGGGGCGGCGGTATTGGTGGGATTTTGAACGACAGCCGGCTGTGTTACCGGTGTAGATTCAGAACTATCTGCTGGCAGAAGCAGGATAATGCCTGCACCGGCTGTTAAGCCTAAAGCCAATAACAATAAGAAAAATCCGAATAAACGGTTAGATGTCTTGTTTTTTTCTCCGGGTTCAACCTTTGGGACAGTCATTGTTGGGCGGGTATCGTCTTGATCTACCGGGGGTTCTTCAAAAAGATTTTCTGACATTACACACGATTCCTATTTCAATCAATCGTCGTTGCATGGTAGCCTCGTTTTGATCCACCGACAAGAGTGAACCATTGCACCAAACCTGACGGCTGCCCTATGTTAGAGAAAAATTTAAGTGTATTAGCCAAGGGCAGTTACGATAATTGGTTCGTTCTTTGTGACAATGATTGTATGCTCAAACTGGGCGGAAAGACTGCCGTCAGTTGTTTTTAGTGTCCAGCCGTCTGGCATGGTTTTGATGTGCCGCCCACCGAGCGTTAAAAATGGCTCTAAGGTTATCACTAAACCTTCTGTCAGTTTTTGCTTAGCGCGTTTGTTAAAGTAAAACGGTATGGATGGTTTTTCATGGATGTGCCGCCCCACGCCATGCCCACCCAATTCCTCAATAACTTCATAGCCATGTTGATGGGCGAATGGCTCAATCACCTTACCGACTTCATATACACGCACGCCATCCCGTACAATCTCCAGGCTTAAATCCAACGCTTTACGAGTTGTTTTAAGTAAGCGTTCCACCTCTGGTTTAACTGGTGGTACGGCATAACTTGCGCCGTTATCTGCCCAATACCCATTTTTTACCGCTGATACATCAATATTGACCATGTCCCCAGCTTGGATGATGCGATCTGGGCTGGGAATGCCATGCGCTGCCTCATCGTTGATACTAATGCAAGTATGCCCAGGAAATTTATATGCCATAATCGGGGCAGAAACCGCCCCGTGTTTTTTCAAAAACGCTGCGCCAATTTCGTCTAATTCTTTGGTGCTGATGCCAGGTTGTAAATGATTTGCCATATGCTCCAATGTCATCCGACAAATACGCCCAATTGTCATTAAGCCTAGTAAATCTTTGTTGTCTTGTACGACCACTTTCAACCCTCATAAGTTTTAATTGCAATAGCGTTAGCATACAACCAAATCAGATTGCTTTCAATGTAAGGTGTTAGCGGTTGTTAATGTCATATTTACATTGACGTGATAGGGTAACGCCCAATAATTAAAAGTATGAGGAGAGGACTCGGTATGCAAGGCAAAGTTGTATTGATCACTGGCGCAACGAACGGGATTGGCGAAGTAACCGCCCGTGAATTAGCCAAACGTGGCGCGACAACCGTTATTGTTGGGCGTAATGAGGAAAAAACCCGCCAGGTAGCCGCAGCAATTAAACAGCAAACAGGTAACCAACAAGTAGATTATTTCATTGCAGACTTATCTATCATGGATCAGGTGCGCCAGCTCGCACAGGACTTTAAAGCCAAATATAATCAATTGCATATTTTAGTCAATAATGCTGGCGCGTTATTTACTAACCGCCACCTAACTCCAGATGGCTATGAGATGACGTTTGCGCTCAATCATCTGAGTTATTTCTTATTGACCAATTTGCTGCTAGATACATTAAAATCAACGGGCACACCCAATGAAAAAGCACGCATTGTTAACGTATCATCCAGCGTGCATTATTCAGCTAAGCTTGACTTTGATAACCTCAATGGTGAAAAGCGGTTTAATGGGCTGAGTGCTTATAGTGTGTCTAAGTTAGAGAATATCATTTTTACGTATGAGTTGGATCGTCGTTTGAAGGAAGAAGGTGCGAATGTCACAGCAAATGCGCTGCATCCTGGTGTGGTAAATACTGGTTTTGGTAAAAATAACGGTGGTTTTGCCGGGTTGGTGGCTAAGGGGGTGATGGCAGTCATGCGATTATTCCAGATTTCTGCCGAAGAAGGGGCAAAGACCACAATCTACCTAGCCACGTCACCGGATGTTGAGGGCATTAGCGGCAGCTATTTTGAAAAATGCAAACCCAAGAAAAGCAGCCAAGAATCCTATAATCAAGATCATTGGCGGCGGTTATGGGAAATTAGTGAGGAACTGACAGGGCTGAAGCAACATGCGTGATGTGGTTGTTATTGGCGGTGGGTTGAGTGGACTCGCCGCTGCATATGAACTGGAAAAGCGTGGCGTGCCTTATACGCTCATTGAGGTAAAAAGTCGATTAGGGGGCAGCATCGAATCTGTGGAGTCAAATGGCTTCATTTTTGATTCCGCCCCGATGTGCCATGCGGTTGATGATCCAGCGTTTTTTGAGGCGTATTTGGCAGAGTTAGGGCTTAAGGATGCCGTTTTTATCAACAATGATGGACTGCTAGTATTTCATAGAGGGACACAAGTTTTGATCGATGCACTTAAGGCAAAAATCACCGCGCCTATTATGTTCCGTATGGCAGTTAGCACGCTTGGGATGTTGGATGCTGAGCGTTTTGCAATCTGCATGGAAAATGGGCTATTACTTGATGCAAAAGCCTTGATTGTCGCTGCGCCAGCCCGCTATGCAGAGCGTATGTTTTATACTCTTGTGCCAGAAATTGCTTTTCGTCTATTAGATTATCGTTATGATAACATCGTACGAGTTTCTTTGGGGTATTCTCACACGAATACCCTGCCACTTGAGTATGGGCACGATACGCCAATTGTGGATTTAAGGGTGGCGCGTCGTATGCCAAAAGATAGCCTGACGGTGCAAGCTGCTTTGCGGATTGAAGAAGCCGAACAACCATTTGATGTTGTGGGCGAATTAGCGGCTTTAATGGGGTGGGGTTTGAACCCTGCGGCAGATCATATCGCACGATGGAACGAATCAGACCCGATCATGTGGCGACAATCAGATCATGTTGAAAACATGCACAGAATTCAGGCTTTGTTACCAATGGGGGTGGCTCTCATCGGCAGTGATTACATCCCGACCAACAAACCACCCCATATAGATGAACGAATCCGGCAAGGGCTACAAGCCGCACAAGCTCTTGTGATATAGTGTTACTTATTCACTATCACCGTTGTAGCTAATCCGATACACCATGTCTGCATAATCATCGGAGACCAGTAACGCGCCATCCGGCATTACAAGAACGTCTACCGGGCGACCAGTTGTTTGGGTGCGGTCTGTCCCATATAACCAGCCATCCGCGAAGATTTCATAGCTTGTTTCGCCGGTTTCCTCATCAATCCGCACGAGGGAGAGTCGGTATCCAATCGCTTCTGTGCGTGACCATGAGCCATGCTCAGCGATAAAAATTTGGTGATGATATTCCTCTGGGAACATATCTCCGGTATAAAAGCGCATGCCTAGCGGTGCAACGTGCGCTGGCAATTGTTGTATAGGTGGTTGATAAATCTGGCAGGAGTCTGTTGTCCCAAAATTACGATCCACAATATCCCCGCCATGACAATAAGGAAAGCCAAAGTGTAACCCAGCAACCGGCGCATGGTTCAGTTCATCAGCGGGGATGTCATCCCCTAAGCCATCTGTACCGTTATCGGTGAACCACAATTCACCGGTTTCTGGATGAAAATCAAACCCAACAGTGTTGCGGATTCCACGGGCATAAACTTGTCGATTAGTGCCATCGGCATCCATCTGCAAAATAATACCATATTCATTTTCATTCATGCGGCAAAGATCACATGGTACACCGATTGGGACATACAGCTTGCCATCTGGTCCAAAGGCGATAAACTTCCAGGCATGATGTGTTTCTGGCGGGAAGTCCTCTGTAACCATCTCCCATGTGGGGTTATCTAAAGTGTTTTCAATGTTAATAAAACGCCGAATCCGGTTGAGTTCTGCGACATATAAATCACCATCATAAAAGGCGACACCGTTTGGGTTATTCCAACCAGTGGCAATATAGCGCACGGATTCGGCATAATTGTCTTGATTTGCGTCAATCAATGCGTACACATTACCATCTGCGCGTGTGCCAACGAACACAATACCTTGATCGCCAATGGTGAGTGAGCGTGCGCCGGGGACATTTTCCGCGTAGAGGCTGATTTCAAACCCAGGGGGGAGGTTGATGCTATCTAACCAGTCTGGTTGTGCTTCAGCTGGTCGGATTGCCATCATCAAGAAAATCAGAAAAATACC
>RFHA01000435.1 GCA_003696565.1 Chloroflexota bacterium | reverse complement strand
TTTGGGATATGGTGGTGCTGCCCTAATGCACAGTCAAGCCGTCAACGGGATTTATCCCCACGCAGGGGGTGGAAAAGATCATGCCCCCTGATTAACTGGCTTACTATCGCCATCACATCAAACATAATTCAGAGGAGTTAATTTAATGCGTTGGATCGCTATCCTAAGCATAATCTTTTTAACAGCCGCCTGCGAACTTGATGCAACTGCTCCAAGTGGCAGTATATCATCCGGCGATGTCATTGAAGTGGCGGAAATTCCATTTGGTGCGGAACAAGCACAAGTGACCCGTGTAATCGACGGGGATACGATCGATGTGGCGATCAACGGGCAGACCTTCCGCGTGCGATATGTGGGCGTAAACACCCCTGAACGTGATGAACCCTGCTATCAAGAGGCGGTCTCAGCGAACCGTGCCCTAGTGGAAAATCAAACGGTGTGGCTGGTGAAGGATACCAGCGATACAGATCGTTATGATCGCTTATTGCGCTATATTTATGTGGGGAATGTGTTCGTCAATGCGACCTTGGTTTATCAAGGATATGCGGAAGTGGTTCGCTATGATCCTGATGACGAATATTTTACATATTTCCGTGATCTAGAAGATGCCGCAGATGCCGCAGATCGTGGGTGTCATCAAACCACGATTTTTGACGACGGCTCATATACCCGCTAATTAAGCAGGTCACATACTGCCATCATATCGAAAAATGCGCCGCAAGCCATCCGCCATTAAATTGACACCGATCACCAATAGCGCGATGGCTGCCGCCGGTGCCCACATCGTCCACGGTTGCCGGGCGAAGGTCTCTTGCCCGGTTTTAACCATCCGCCCCCAATCTGGTGAGGGGGGCTGTACACCTAAGCCCAAAAAACCGAGTGACGCAATCAAAAAAATAGCATATGAAAAGCGTAACGCCGCCTCTACCGTTAAGGCAGGCAGCACCGCCGGGAAAATTTCACGGAATAAAATATAAGCGGTGGATTCCCCGCGCAATTTTGCCGCTTCCACATACCCTAAATCTCGGATGTTCAACGTAGCACTGCGGATGACGCGCGTCACAATTGGCGTATATAACAACACAACAACCACTACGATACCAACGTTCGATGGACCAATTGTCCCAAGCATGACCAACGCTAACACCAATGCCGGTACAGAAAGCAGGCTATCCATCAGACGGGAGACAACTTCATCCAACCATCCGCCCAGGTAGCCAATGGTCAATCCGATAATCGTCCCCAATAACACAGAAATCACGGTGGCAATCCCTGGCAGAATCATAATCTCACGTGCGCCCCACAATATCCTGCTGAATACGTCAAAACTATCGCCATCTGTCCCAAAAGGGTGTGCTAATGATGGCGGTGCAAAGCGCATTAACCGCCCTGTTTCGTCACGAATTTGTTCATTAAATCCGTATGGGGCAATCAACGGACCGAAAATCGCTATCAACACAAACAATAAAACGATTATTGTGCCAATAAGTGATAAAGGACGCTGGGCTAATCCTCGAATCAGATTTAACATCAACTTACCTAACTATGATGGAGATACTGATAATGTTTTTTCCAGCCAAGACGTGATCACCTCACTGGTTTGATGCGGTGCTGACTGTGGGAAAAGATGCCCATGTCCGGCAATTTCGTGATAGCTCATCTCTGGTAAAAGGCGACACATATGCTTTGCGGCACTTGGCAACAACGTATCGCTTGTGCCCCCCCGTATAGTCAACACAGGCAGCCCGGTTTGGCGCAGTTTGCGCAGTTCACGCCAGGTACCTGTATACAGTGTACGGAAATAATACGCTTCCCATTCCCGCGCCCAGGCAAGTGTGACCCCTGTCCCGTTTTGCCGTAAGGCGTTGATATACCCCTCAAATGCCGCTGGGTGCCAATCTGCAAATAGGCGTTTTTGCTTAAAATAATCATAAGCCGCTTGACGAGATTCAAATTGCGTTTTGCGCTTTTCTGCTCGTTGGGGTAGGGGGTTCCCCAGGTCACGCCCTGTCCATCGTGCTAATCGCATCCACCACATCCCAACTGCTGGCAAAATTGTTGGATCAAGCAAAATAATCGCCCGGAAACGCTGCGGCTCTGCAATAGCGGCTAACAGCGTGGCAACGCCGCCAAAACTATGCCCAATGCCGATGATATTTTGTAAATCATGCTGCCGTAATCCATTAATCAGATCAGCGGCAAGCGTTTGTTTCCAATTTAATCGCTGGCGCGGCACAGGCTCATCTTCCCATAACGCACGCGGCACCAAACTAAGCGCATGATACCGCTTTAACAACGGGACTAACATGGGTTCATAGGTTTGAGGTGGAAAGCCGTTAGCCACCGCTAGATGTAGCGTGTCACCCGTTCCACCAAAATCATAGATCACTTGCGTCATGTGCCGCCTTTTCTAACGCTTCTTCTGCTAGCCGGATTGCCTCTTCTAGTGTTTCCACAACTTGTGGATTAACCACACCATTAGGGAACATTTTACGATAAATAGCCAGGAGCATCTCCATAAACTTCCCTGGTTTAACAAAGATATTTGTTACTGGATTAACAGCATTTTGTGCAGAATAACGTGAAGCGGATAGCAACCTAGTTGGTGGTGTGTTGCTGGCACTCATATCAACTATCACCACAAATGGGGTTCTGAGATGCTGGCTGATTGCCCGTGTTCCATTGACCATCTCATAATAGTCTTCAATCGTCCATTGGTTAATCATTCGAATGTGTAGAATACGTTCACCGTCTCCATACCATCCATATTCTATTGGCATAATGAACAATCCCTCTACTATATTTGATGTTTAATTGTATCATTCTTTACAACAATGTTATATCTATTTTTGTTTGAGGATTCTATCCAATGGTAACACCTCATCAATATGCACAAGCACACGCACAAGATTTTATTGAGCAATTTATTGAACTGCTGCGCATACCAAGTATTAGTACATTGCAAGAACATGCAGTGGATGTAGAACGGGCTGCACAGTGGATTGCTTATGATATGAAGCACATTGGCTTACACACCGTGGAAATCCATCAGGCAGATGGGTATTTGCCATTGGTATATGGCGAATGGCTTGGGGCTGGCGAAGATGCCCCGACGGTGTTGGTCTATTGCCATTTTGATGTACAACCGGCAGCCATGGCGGACGGATGGTTAACGCCACCTTTTCAACCCACACAACGCGAGGGCAAAATTTATGCACGGGGCGCGTTGGATAGTAAAAACCATGTCGTGGCACATCTCAAAGCGGTTGAGTCCTTGTTGGCAACCGGTGGCGCACCTGTTAATATCAAACTCTTGTTTGAAGGTGAGGAAGAATCTGGTTCTGCCCACATTTTTCAATTTGTTAAAGATAACCCGGATAAACTTAAAGCCGATGTCATCGTCGTTTCCGATGGGAGTATGCCGGATGAAAATCAACCGGTGTTGGTTTATGGCTTGCGTGGTATCGTTCAGCTAGAAGTCACTGTGACGGGACCCATGCGTGATTTGCACAGTGGGCATTATGGCGGGAACGTCCATAACCCGATCCAAGCGTTGACTGAAATCCTGGCAGCATTGCATGACCAAGAAGGGCGTGTGACTGTGCCCGGCTTTTATGATGATGTCCGGGAGTTAACACCAGAAGAACGTGACGTGTTAAGCGCAATCCAACCCTGGGTAGAACGTGAATGGCAGCTTGTGACCGGTGCGCCGATGCCCTGGGGAGAGCCAGACTTCCGCTTGCATGAGCGTATCGGTGTGCGCCCCACGTTGGAAATTAACGGTATTGCGGGGGGATTTTTTGGCAAAGGATTTAAAACCGTACTGCCACATAAAGCATGGGCAAAATTAAGCTGTCGTCTTGTGCCAGATCAACACCCTGCGACAATTGCCAAACAAGTTAAAGAGACCATCCTGCGCCTTGCACCACCTACCGTGCGCGTGGATGTCACACATATGAGCAATGATGACGCACCTGGCGTGCTACTAGATTATCATTCACGTGGGATGCAAACCTGCATCCAAGCCTATGAAAAAGGTTGGGGTAAAAAGCCAGTTTTGACCCGTGAAGGCGGGAGTGTTCCGGTTGTAGCGGTTTTTCAGCAAGTGCTAGATGCTGATTTGGTGATGATGCCCTTTGGTTATAAAGGCGGCGGCGCGCATAGCCCCAACGAATACATGGTGATTGAGATGTTCCATAAAGGAATTGCTACCGCCATTCACTTTTATCAATTGCTAGGGGCATCAAAATAAACTGGATACCCATCATAAATGGGATTTTTATATCTCAACTTAATTAGAGTAGAGGCGGGCGGGATTTATCCCCCCGCGATCTCTGTTGCCGGCAAATAATACAACGCAAAGCCTTTTTCTTTGGATGCCTCAAAGTCGGTATAAAACGGACCTTGAATGTGTGGGAAACGCCGTTGCAACAGTCGGATGTCGAGTTGATCGTCCGGCGCGATATAAAAAGCGTGATCAATTGTAAGCGGTAGCGCATTCAGATACGCTGAGTGAAATTCAACGGGTTCCAAGGTTCGCACGTCTTTGATTGCCTGGGGAGAAAGATAACGCATCATATTATTGACATCGGTCTCATACCAAGCGGGGCTATCAACAATGTGGATCATCGTCCCCGCCGGAAAATCGCGTGAACGAAAGAGCGCGTCATCCACATCGAGGTTGCGCCCACGGCTATCCCGGAATTGTTGATTAAATCGCACCATATGCGGACCAAAGTAAAACCAAATTTGTGGGATAACCAGGGCGACAACGAGCATCATCGCCACATAATTTTGCATCCGTGCCATGCCTTGCCAAATATTATCTAATATCCAATGTATCCCTAAAGCCACCAATAAACTGATCGCTGGGAAACTCACTACATAGCGTGCGGAAATACGGCTTTCTTGTAGCAAGGCGTTGCCAAACCAAGTGAGCAATACCCAAATGACCAATAGTAGCGCGCCCAGTCCCTCTAATTCCGCTTTAGCATCCCGCCGCAAAAACCCTAATGTTAGCATCCAAAAACAATACACCCCGCCCAAG
This sequence comes from Chloroflexota bacterium, assembly GCA_003696565.1. GTDB lineage: Bacteria > Chloroflexota > Anaerolineae > Aggregatilineales > Phototrophicaceae > DAOTWY01. Next base: position 1,980 of record RFHA01000435.1, on the reverse strand, counting down.
AGAAAAAATGGTGTGAGGAAAGGGAGTAAAAACGGATGATCGCCCCCATAATATAATTGTGCTTCTGGAATTGTGACGTGAATAAGAAAACTCTCATTAACTCGGCGGAAGATGTGCGTCACAAGGTCGAATGGGTCATCAAAATATTGTGTCACTCCTGTATTCATCCCCGCTGATTCCATCCGACTGCCCAAGCTGTAATGCCGCGCAATCAGCATGTAATAGATAGGAGCTGCTATCAATATCGCCACAATAATCATCACCGTGCTGGACTGTAAAAAGCGTTGATAGTTTGCACGCAAGTGATGGCGCAACAGTGTGGCATCATCCCGCCAGATAGCGCGTACTAGCCGTTCTCCAACGCGCATATGCACCCAAACACCGGCGGCGATCAACCAGCAAGCAGTCAATGTTGGGAATAAAAAACGCCCCCCTTCGTAAAAATATTGCGTCAGCCCCAAGCAAACCCCTGCCCATGCAAAATAAACACGTGCCCGTTCGGGGTTTTTCCAGGCGCGCACAATAAAATAGCACACCAATGTCCCCAGCAAAGGATCAACAATGTTATTTAACCCAATGCGACTAAACTGAATATGTACCGGGAACGCCGCCAAAAGTGCGGCAGAAATCCCACCCACTCGCTTACCGAATAGTTCACGTGATAACAGATATAATGCTAATACACCCGCTGCACCAATCAGCGCGCTAATCATCCGCAGCCCTGTCAGGTCATGCCCAAACAGCTTAACCATGTGCCACTGCATATAGGGGAAAACATAGGGAAACGCTGCCACATTACTAAACGGGGTGAGCAATTCAATATATGGGTTACCTGCAAGATATAGTATTGGGTTAGAAAAATGCACCTCATCAATCCAGAAACGCTGTGCCGTCCCTAACTGATATAAACGGGTACTAATTGCTACAATGAAGATCAATAAAACCATGAGCAGTTCATCCCGCTGCCAATGCCAACCGCGGGGAGTTGAGATTGACATAGGAGAGACTCGCTTGCCCGCCATGCCAATCGTCACGCATATCATTCCCACAACCAACAGCACAAACTGCATATGTGATGTGATCTTGCGTAAAAACGTTGGATCAAATAAGTTGCCGTTGATCTCCGCTGTGATCATTAACAGCACCGTGCCAATCATCAACGGAACCCAGCGAATACGATAGTGTGTTAATGGCACGGATTGCGGCTGTTTTAACGGCGGGGCGGTTTGAATCCAACGCAGCAGCAAGGCAGCACCACCAACCAGCCCGCCGGTGTATACCCAATCCATTCCCTGCCATTCCAACGTTTGTGATGCAGTAAAATATAGTGAAGCGATGATAAACAACCCGGCAGTTACACCCCCCAACACTTGTGATATAAACGCGACCCAAACATAAAACGTTTCTCCAGGGGACTGAAAAGCACGCCACGCCCATGCCGCCACAGCTGCCAGGAAGACGAGCAACCCAACGCTCACGATTGACGGCAGGAAATGTGTTATCAGCAATGCACTCAGCATAAAACTAACCAGCCAACCAAAGCCCACCCAACGCAAGGCATTGCGTTTATCTAGCCGTTGCCTAATCAATTGTGACCACCTCACAGTTAATTGCCTTTCCGATGTTATTTTACTGTTTCACACTGAATTGGTCACGAGAGGGTTGTGTTGATCTTTGCGATCATCTCTTTTGGTCTGCGGCGGAATGCGCTAACATATCTTCAAAAAGGATTTGGAGCGCGACATGCTTGTTTTAACCCAGCAAAAAGACCAAGTTTATGAAATTACCCTAAATCGCCCGGATAAACGAAACGCTATGAACCACGCCTTAATGCAAGCCCTCGAAGCCGCCATTGATGAGGCAGAAAAATGCCAGGGTGTGCGTGCTGTGGTCATTCGTGGGGCAGGGGCGAGCTTTTCCGCTGGCATTGATCTGCTTGGCTTTAGCGATATGATTGAGGTGTTCGGCGAAAACTGGCAA
>RFHA01000434.1 GCA_003696565.1 Chloroflexota bacterium | reverse complement strand
TGAAATTGGACGTAAAGCCGCCGAAGAAAGCAGTGAAGAACTTTATGATGTGCTACGTGGCGCGGATATGGTGTTCATCGCCTGTGGTATGGGGGGCGGGACTGGAACCGGCGCATCTCCGGTTGTGGCACAAATCGCCAAAGAGTTGGGGGCATTAACCATCGGGGTTGTTACCAAACCGTTTACCTTTGAAGGCACTCGCCGTACTCAAGTGGCAGAAGCCGGTATTGAAAGCCTTAAATCACAAGTAGACACGTTGATTGTTATCCCCAACGACCGCTTATTACAAATTGCCGATAAACGTGCTAGCCTCCAGCAGGCTTTCTCCTTAGCAGATGATGTGCTGCGCCAGGGGATACAAGGTATTTCTGAATTGATTACTGTCCCTGCATTGATTAACTTAGACTTTGCCGATGTTCGCACAGTGATGTCTGAAGGCGGCGCAGCCTTGATGGCTGTTGGGCGTGCAGATGGTGATGACCGCGCCCGCCGCGCAGCCGAGGCAGCTATTAGCAGTGGCTTGTTAGATGTCACGATTGACGGCGCACGTGGCATCTTGTTCAACATTACCGGTGGAACAGACCTCACGCTGTTTGAAGTGAATGAAGCAGCGGCAATCATTAAAGAAAGTGCCCATCCAGAGGTCAATATGATCTTTGGTGCCCAAATTGATGAAAGCATGGGCGATGAAATCCGTATTACAGTGATTGCAACTGGCTTTGAACAAAGCCGCGTAAAAACACGGCTAGATGCTGCACAACATCGTCCACCAACCGCTAGCCGCCCACAGCAATATCAACATCAACCTGCTGCTCAACCACAGCAACCACCACAAGTTCGTCAGCAACCGGTGCAATCCCCGCCGCCATCACAGCAGCCACCACGCCGTCCAGATACAGCCTCTCCTTCACGTGTTTACGATGAGGACGAGTTAGACTTACCACCATTCTTACGTGGACGGGATTAGAATATTGTAATTTTCTTAAAACTATCCCCTGCTAAATTCAGGGGATTTTTAATTTAATGACATGGTTAAGTTGGTTTTGGGTTATAACTTCGTTACAGTTTAGAACGAATTTTCGCTCGTGGGATTTTGTGGGTAAATGTGTGATAAATTTGCTTGCTCTAAGTCTCTCAATACTATAGAATGAACTTGTGCATCGCCACAAAACAATAGTCAAATAACCCAAAAAGGCAACTTTTATTAATAGTTTTATTATGCCTATAACACATTGTTATAGGCTTCAGTTTTCTATTGCTTGTTAGGGTAAAGGATGATCTAGATGGTTCAATCCAGGAAAGGCGCACGAAACGCGCTAAATGAATTAGGGTATAAAATTTTTCTGGATCGCTACGCACTCAAAGATGTCACTCGTTCAACATTAGCTGTGGGAGATACAGTTATTGTTGTTGTGGATTCAAAAACTGGGCAACGTGAGATTGGTAAAGTAACCGCCCTCAATTTGCCAAAGGTAACTGTTGAACTCCTAGACGGGGAAGTTGTAACACGGGATTTAGAGCATGTGGATAAACCACTAGAAACCACGCCAGAACAAATGATGGCGCGGGTCGCTG
>RFHA01000433.1 GCA_003696565.1 Chloroflexota bacterium | reverse complement strand
GCCGCCAAACCGATCCCAAGCGCAACCATCAGCAGTAGCGCACAGGCGTGTCCTGCCCAGTGATGGATGGTTTGCCAAATGGATTGCTGGGTATCACGCTTGCTGCGCCATATTTCCCATAATAGCCGCCCCGCTGCAAAATATCCTGCAATGAGTAACGTATAGATTGTTAGCTCTGGATGCCCGGCAAACACATTAAACGCAATTGCCAGCGCACCGATGATTATCCAGGGGGTAAATGCTTTACGCCCTAAGAAGGGATGTTCCCGGATAATGAGTTCTACCATCAGCACGATGAGGGGTAACCACACTACCGCACCTAAAATCATAGGATGCACCGCACTAGCGATAAAGAAACCGCATAGTTGGTATGTCACGCCGGATACAATCGCACCGAATTTTCCTATACCCAAGCAGCGCATCAGCAGGGACATAAACCATCCCGCTAACCACAAATTAACAACCGTAAACCACCCATATGCTGCTGTAAGAGGCAACAGATAATACAGTATGCTTAACGGGTATAATGTGGATTGTTGCCCAGCCGCCATGAAGGGGGTGCCACTGAATTGATACGGGTTCCACAGTGGAATCTCGCCATTTGCGATGTTCTCGCGGATGAATGCTTTCCATTGATAATTTTGCAAAATGAGATCATCAAGCAGATGGTTATGTGGCACCGTTGGCGCACGTACCACCTCTTGATAAGTGGCGTATGGCTCAAATTGATAAATGTTTTCTGTTGGAATAAGAGTTTTTCCGCCTATTGTTTGATTCCAGAACAGAATCAACGGCAACAGAAAAAACAATGCGAGTATGGGAAATTCGCGGGTTAGTTGCTTAAGGCGCATAGTGTGTCCTTGATAGTTGTTACTTACTTTTGCTTATTGGATTGCTGTGGTATGGCGTATACAGTCATAACTGCGTCAGTTTATATGCGCTATAACAGTTTTTCAATAGAATAGAATTATCCTATTATTTGATTGTAATGATTGAGAGTTCTTGTCAATTACCACCCGCTAAAGCGGGTGGCTTGCCCCTGACTCCGAGGAGTCGGTGCTTAAGGGACGATTGACTTGCGTCCCATCGTCACAAAGTCCT
>RFHA01000072.1 GCA_003696565.1 Chloroflexota bacterium | reverse complement strand
CGTCATAAAACCTCTTCGTGTTTCTTATGCCATAACTCTAACCCAGGTTTAACGCCCTGACGAGATACGATTATCCTACGCTGATTTGGAAAATCTTAATTCAATAACCGCTTAATCCTATTTCGTTTTTGGGTTATAATGATAAAGTCATCAATAAACAGACAAACAAAACTGGTGAAATTTTATGGTTGACATTCCACGCATTGTAACGGTAGACCCAACAGGCAACGTCTCACGCATTGTCCGCGCGGCAATGGATTTGCTTGATATTTCGATTATTCAGGTTGATATACCAGATAAAGAAATGGCACTGGAAGAAGTTCCGCGTGCTGATCTGGTTGTCAGTGCATTTGACCTAGGTAGCGGCGAGAAAGGCTTTATATTCGCCCTGGAAGTCAAGCGGGCAGCTCCTCAAGCTTCTGTCATCATCTTGGGTGACGTTGATGATCCTGATGAATTGGATGAAGAAACACAGCTCGATTCCCCGTTTGTATATTTAAGCCGCCCGATTGACATTCACCAGTTTTTGCGAGTGTTAGTCGCTGGGTTAAGCGGGCATGAGGCGATGTTAGAAGCGATGAACACGCCGATGATGAACACTGCCACAAGTATGACAACTATGGATATGGGGCCTGTTCCAACGTTAGATACAGACGCTGCCCGCCGCATCATTGAAGGTTTACAAGCTGATTTAGGTGCGATGGCGATTTTATTAGTCACACGTACCGGTGAAACACTCATTGAAGTTGGGGCATCCGGTTTGATTGATCGTGACAGCTTGGCACGCGCATTAGCCCCTGTTATGAGTACCAATATCAGCGTTAAAGAACTGGTTGGTGGGCAGGTTTCCACCGTGCAACTTTATGATGGTGATGAATATGATGTGTTTGTGCTTTCCATCGGGCTACATCACTTAATCGGTATTGTATTTGATGGACAGCAAGGCTCACGTCAGTTTGGGCTGGTGAATCGATTCGGTCGCCGTACAGTAGAAGACCTGATTGGTTTAATCGGTGCCAATGCGTTCTTTATTCAACCACCTGCACCCAAGAAAGAACTCCAACCCAAACCACATACTAAACCTAAAGCTATTGAACCCGATGAGCCAATTGAATTAGAACGTGCGGAAATCGTCATCAGCGAGGATGAAGAAGCGCGTGAACCGATCATCCAAAAGCTAGAAACCATCTCCGATGATGAATTTGATCCCGATGCGTTGTTTGAATCAGACTTTGACCTTGATGCTGATTCACTATTTGATCTTGATGAAATGGAAGAATTGGTGAAACAAAGTAGCAGTAATCGCAAAGGGTTAATTAGCATGGATGACGCGGAAGATTTAGGTTTCTTCAAACGCGGATAAATCATTTTGTTGATGTATGAGGATGGGCAGTTCTTAGCTGCCCAAAATCGCTTTTCTCCACTACAAACTATTACGCTCCCAAAACACACCGTCCTGATACCCCTGAATGGTGTCATCTGTGATCTCCAACCGTTTTTGTGCCAATAAGCAATAGTCCTCATCAAGTTCAATGCCAATGCAGCGGCGGTTGAGTTTCTTCGCAGTGACAGCAGTTGTCCCGCTCCCCAAAAACGGGTCTAGTATCTTATCGCCAGGGTTAGTGCTAGCGAGAATTAGCTTTGCTAGTAGTTTCTCGCTTTTTTGTGTGGGGTGATCTGTATTTTCCGGCATTGACCAAAACGGAACAGTGATATCTGTCCACAGGTTAGAGGGGTGTGTATCCCGGAAGTTACCTTCATCAGTGGGGATCCAATCTTTGGGCTTGCCGTTTGAATCAGTGTAGGGCGCATTCACACGGCGGCGGAGCTTAACAGCCTCCACATTGAATGTATAATCATTTGATACCGTGCAGAACCAGATGTCCTCACTGGCGTTTTTCCAGTTGCGCTTTGAGCCGCGTCCTTTTTCCCGCTCCCATGTGATGCGATTCCGCACGATGAAATATTGCGATGCCACCTCAAAAATAGAATGCGATGTGAGCCAATCGCCACAGATGTAAACCGTTGCTGTGGGCTTCAGACAAGGCAATAGCTGCACAACGACCGTATTCAGCCACTCTGTATAATCATCAACACGTTGCTGATAAAACTTCAGCTTATTAAATGATTTAGTCAAATTATATGGTGGATCAAGAAACAACAGATCAATCCCCTGTAACTCCTGAACCCAATCACTGAAATCCCCATGAATAATTGCAATATCATCTGCTGGCAATGGTGGCGATTTGATCAGACGGGGTTTAAGCCGTTCTCGGTCAGCAGCGGTTAAGGTCAATGTGCGGTTACTGGGTGCGCGTTTTGTCATATATTTATCAGGTAGGTAGTCATGAACAAAGTGTGGGAGGATTAAAAGCTCCCACCCGCTATTTTACCTTAAAGTGCCGGTTATTTAAGGATCACAGGTAGGGATTCCACGCCGCGCAGGATATATTGCTTACGGTGACGGATTTCTGCATTCGGTTTAATACGAATGTTCGGGAAACATTGAATCAGCGTCTGAATGGCGATCTGCCCTTCTAGGCGTGCCAAGGGTGCCCCTAGGCAAAAATGTATTCCATTGCCAAAAGACAGATGCTTATTCGCGTTTTCGCGGGTGATATCTAGCTTGCTTGCATTTGGGAACATCTCATCATCTCGGTTAGCAGCGGCGAACATTAACGCCACCTGATGCCCCTTTTTGAACGTCACATCACCATACTGAATATCTTCTAACGCCCAACGGCTTGTCATCTGTACTGGGCTATCATAACGTAGTAGTTCTTCCACGGTATTACGAATGAGGTCAGGATTTTCCCGCAGGCGGTCAAGTTGATCAGGGTTGTTCATGAGAGCCATCATGCCGTTGCCAATCAGGTTGACGGTTGTCTCATGCCCGGCGATGAGCAGTAAAATACAAGTTGCAATCAGTTCATCTTCTGTTAGTTTATCACCATCTTCTTCGGCTTCCACCAATGCCGTCAACAGATCATCTTGTGGGTATTTGCGGCGGTCTGCCACCAGCTTACGAAAATAGGTATCAAATTCCACCGCGGCAATGGCTGCACGGTCCCATATTTCCGGCGCGCCACCAGTTAAATCTAACGTGCCAGCCAAATCATTTGACCAACGGCGGAAATCTGCCTGATCTTGCAACGGCACACCCAACATTTCGGCAATTACAGTGACAGGCAGAGGAATAGCAAAATCCGCAATTAAGTCCATCTCGTCTTGTTGTGCTTCAATTAATTGCGCTGTGATGGTTTCGATGCGTCCGCGCAGTTTTTCCACCATGCGCGGGGTAAACGCCTTGTGAACCAACCCTTTTAAGCGGGTATGATGTGGCGGATCACGAAAAAGCATCCATTTACTTTGCATCTGCCTAAGGTGAAGATAAGCTGGTGGCAACTCATCCTCTGGCTCCCAACCCAGTTCTTCACGGCTTATCACACGTAAGATTTCATGCCCGAGTCGGTTATCACGCAATAACGCGGTACAATCCTCATAGCGCGTGCAAAACCACATATTCCACTCTGGTAGGTAAAAAATCGGCGCACTTTGCCGCATCATGTCATAATATGGATATGGATTTGCACGAAATTCTGGGGATAACGGATCAAAGAACATATAATATATCCTTAGTTAACGTTTGTTATGTCATTGATTATACACAGAATCCGTTAAATAGGAGGTTTTGATGACAGATTGGCTCAGTCAATTAGACAAAGACACATTACCACAAATTGTTTTGGAGATGTTTACACATTGGTGCGTATGGGAACAAGCACGTCCGGCATTGGTAACTGTTTTGCAACAAGTACAGTTGGAAGATATAGCAAATCAAATTGAACGTGCCACCGATTTGCGTCAAGTGGTGCAAATTGTTGAAACTGCTAACCAGCAAATCAAAGCCCTGCGCACAAAAACGGGTGTGCTTGGTATTTCCGCAGCAGAAGCAGCCACATTTGAATTTGTTAATCTATTTGATACGGCAGATGAAAAAAACCTAGATACAGAAGCGGTCTCCTTTTTTGCTGCACGGGTATGTGGCTGGGCAGGTTGGGCACGCAGTGGCTTTACAGATGCAACCCAAAAAACACAGGCAGAAGAAAAAGCTCGCCAAGATCAAGAAGCATACTTGGCGAAGCTTGTCGTCGATCAATCATAATAAGGTGAGAGTTTTAGCATTGCCCGCCAAATGAAGGGATGGAATAAACGTGTAAACCACCGTTGTAAGCGTGTGCCTTGCCGAAGTTCCCGCTCCCAATCGTCAAAAGTCAGGCGTTGATATTGTAACAAGGCTTGGCTTTCGCTTGTATCAAGCCAATCGCCACAATAGGGAGTAGAGCCAAACGCCTCATCAGGAAACATATTTAAGCCAAACGCGCTTAAATATGTATTGAAATACCGACGATAGTCGAGCTGACAGGCTTTCCCCCCTCCCAAAAACATGACTTTACCCAAGCACGCATCACACGTGACGGCATTAGCAAAAGCCAAGCCGGCATCCCGGAAGTGGATAAATTCTACCCGTGTCTGCAGTGGAACACGGAACATATACTCAATTGATGTCCGATTGGCTTTATATGGTGGAATAGGGGGGACAGACCCCAGACGTAAGATTGTCCATTGTAATCCAGAAGCGCGGATCATCTCCTCACATTCGATTTTGTGGCTACCATAATGATCTATCGCTTCTATCGGCGCATCAACTGTGATTGGTGTTGGGCGGTCATGGATATAAGGATGAATGTGGAACGAAGAGGCAAAAACTAGACGCGGGGACTGTGGTTGATTTTGCATCGCCGTAATCAAATGGCGCGTACCTTCCACATTAACCGCCCGTGCCATATCTGGATTCAATTCACTGGGTGGGGGAATAATAAACGCAATATGGATCACTGCCTCCACACCAGCAACCGCCTTTTTGACATCATCAGCATTGCGTAAATCCCCCCAGATGATTTCAACTTGTCCTTCAAATTGTTTGGCGGCTTTTTTCGTTTGTGGGGTTGGTAAATCAAAGCAACGCACCGTGTGTTGTTGATCTAACAATGCTGTTATGGTTGCCTTACCGATGTTACCAAACGCACCTGTTAATAAAACTTTCATTGATTATCCTTACATTTATCTGGTTATCCATTGAATTATTCTAACGAATATATAAACAAATGGGTAGATTACCAATAAGACACTTTGATGTAATATTTAACAAGCTATATCTTCGGGATTGATCAAATGAAAGGGAAAATGATGCTAAAACGGATTATGCTGCTGATCATATGGGTGATGATCGTCAATGGGGTTCAGTCACAATCAGATGGTGTGAGCGATGAACGGTTTGAACGGCTATCACGTGGGATTAATTTAACAGGATGGTTTTGGTATGGACCGCAAGATCATGCAGGATTAGATGCACGATTTACCGATGCCGAACTCATGCAATTAGTTGAACTAGGCTTTACCTATGTACGCATCCCTATCACACTGGAGTTTGTTTTAGACCCCACCACTGAAGACTTACTGAATCAATCGAATGTGGATTATTTACTCCGTGCTATCCAACGCCTCAATCAAATTGGGCTGGCGGTTACAGTCGATATTCACAGCACCTCCCTAGCAGATTCAGACGCGGCAAATTATTCCGGTGCATTAGAAGACCCTGCTTTTGTCGATGTGTTTGTAGAATTTTGGGGGAATTTTGCCGCTTATTTAAGTGACACAAACCCAGAGATGGTATTCTTAGAGCCAATGAATGAGCCAGTTTTTTATGATGACCCACAGCAGTGGGTGCCTATTCAAGAGCAACTTATCGCAGCAATTCGTGAAAATGCCCCCGAACACACCATCGTCGTCAGTGGGGCGCGTTGGTCTAGCCGTGAAACCCTGATGGCACTTGAACCATTTGACGACCGAAATCTGGTTTATAACTTTCATTGGTATGAGCCATTTGTATTTACGCATCAAGGTGCAACATGGTCATCTGACTTTTTAGTCAACTTGCGTGATATTCCCTATCCATCCAGCCCGCAGATCATCGCCCCGCTGTTGAATAGCATCCCAGAAGGCGAAGCGCGGGATCAAGTGCGGTGGTATGGTGAAGGAAACTGGAATGCCGAACGTATTCGTGCCGAAATTGACCAAGTAGCAGCGTGGGCAGCTGAGCACAATTTACGGTTGATCTGCAATGAGTTCGGTGTACACCGTCCAAACGCCCCAATTGCAGACCGCGCACAATGGACGGAAGATGTCCGCACTGCGTTTGAGGCAAATAACATTGGATGGGCAATGTGGGATTACGATAATAATTTTGGCTTGGTCACGCGGGATGCCAACAATCGCCCCTTATTAAACAGCTTATTGGCACGCGCATTGGGGTTAAACCTGCCACAATCCAATTCCTTACAAACAATTATCCAAGATATGACATTGCCACATGAAGGAAGACCGCATGGCGTGCCTTCAAATTTTGATTGGGCATTGCAACCACGTATTGGCATGGGGAATAATCCCGGCGATTTTCGTGCATTCATCGCTTGGGGGCAAGTCTATGAAGCCGCGGAAGGCAACCCTGCTACAAACACACGGGTTCAATTGCGAGATATCCAAGCATATTATTTGAGCCAGCGAGATCAACAGTGGCACTTACTACAACGCAGTTATCTGGTTGATGGGGCAGCTTATCGTGAAGATTTCGCCGGGGATGACAATCACCCGGCAGACATGCGTTTGGAAGCAGATGGCAGCGTCTCTGTAAAAGCTGGTAATGGGTATAATTTTCATTTTTGGGCAGCCTCTGGGCGTGTTGCAATCACCCCGGATGATATTGCTGGCATCTTTGTGACCGTGCAAGCGCGTTTAATTCTGGATGATCCGGCACTGCCAGATGACCGGGCAAATGCACGATACTTACTTAGTGTAGGGGCAGATTACTGGCTGGATGAAACAGTCGGTTGGCAAAATTGGGAAACGAATGCCGATGTCGCCATTGGACGGTTTCGCTATGTCACACCTGATTGGCAATCCTTTAACATGACCACCCTTACAGCAACAGAACTAAGTGCCAATCCACCGCCATTTTGATTAAAATTAACAAATTCCCCACATTATCTACGTCATCATTCAAAAGCAGCGTGATACAATACAGGATGTGACGGTTTGCAATCATTGAGAAGTCTTATGTGGAGATTCAAGCTAGCGGTTTTGTGCCTTGTGTGTTTATTTGTGATGCCAAATCAAGCACAGATACAAGACCTACTGACGATAACGGTTGATGGCGGCTATGGCGGATTTTATCGTCCAGATCACTGGACTCCCTTACGTGTAACCATACAAAACCGTGGGGCGGGCATCCAGGGGCGTGTCATCGTCCGTCCAGAAACATCTGCCAGTGGATTAAGCAATGCCTATAGCCTACCGGTAGATTTACCACCTCAAACAGGCGATGATCCGGCTGTTTTTAGCGATTTTCTCTATGTGATACTAGATGGTGGTGATGCCACGTTACGGGTTGAATTCCTCAATGAAGATGACGGCGTGCTTATCAGTCGAGATGTCACCTTGCGTGCTCTTGCCCCGCGTGATGCGTTGCATGTCGTCTTGAGTGAATCAACCAACCTCAGCAACCCCATTACATTAGACAATGTGCATCCCGCTGGCTACCGGGGGTACACAATCTACTGGCAGTTAAACAACTTGCCAGATCGTTCAGGGGGATTGGATGCCGTCAATACAATCTTATTTAATGACATCAACACTAGTGATTTAGATGATGCTGACGCGACATTTGGCGCGGTTGGTATTCAACAAATTGAGCAAAAAGCCGCATTACGTGCTTGGGTATTGAACGGTGGACATTTAATTGTTACAGGCGGTGCTGCCTGGGAACTCACGGCAAACGGGTTACAAGATATGCTACCGTTTGTGCCACAATCTTTTCAAACAGCGCAAGATTTAACACCAATGGCGCACTTCGCAGCGGATTATGAAACCGAACTATCCGGGGATTATTTTTTAACCGTCGGTGAAATAATAGGTGATGTGCTGCTAACAAATGCTGCTGGTGATCCGTTAATTATCCGCCGGGGATATGGCAATGGCACGGTGGATTACCTCACTGTTGACCCAAACGCGGCTCCATTAGTCAACTGGCGCAACCGTGATAAGCTCTGGTTTACACTAGCCACCTCCACACAGGCACGTCCAAACTGGTCTTATGGGTTTTCCCAATGGGATCAAGGGACGACGGCGATGGAGATTCTACCGGGTGTAACACTACTGCCAGCAGTCATGACATTGATCGGATTCTTAGCAGCCTATGTGTTGCTAATTGGTCCAATCAATTATTTTATCCTCAGTCGTATTAACCGCCAGGGATATGCTTGGGTGACTATTCCATTTTTTATTGGGATATTCAGCGTTTTAGCATTTCAGTTAGGCTTTCAAATTCGTGGGGATCGTGTCATTCTTAGTCGCTTAAGCGTTATTCAAACCTGGCAAGATAGTCAGCAGGCACATGTACATCAACTCATCGGGTTGCTAGCACCGCGTCGTAATAACTACACACTCTCTATGGATGATGGGCGTACTCGTGATGATGAACAAAATGACCCTTTGGGAGATACCCGAATGTTACGTCCGGTTGGGCAAGAAGTTGCTGTTGGCTCTTTTGTTGCAGCACGCACCCCAATTGAAATACAGCAAGGTGTGAGTTTTACAGCGGTTGATTTCCCTGTGGATGCCAGTTTTATTGCTGGTTTTAGCACCAATGGCGCACTAGCACGCCCGGCAATTGACGGGTTAGTTACGGTAGATTTAAGCCAGCAGGAAACCGACGCAATGCTGCGCTTACGTGGCTCTGTGCGGAATAACACAGAATTTACCCTGCATGATCCGGTAATTTTGGCGCGGGGCGTGGTGCTACCGCTAGATACATCCCTACAACCTGGCGAACAAATTGTATTTGATACGAACAATGAAACATCTCTCATCAGCGAGCCTGCCGTTCCGGTCAGTATGGAATATGCCCGCGATACTGATGATGTTGTTATGATTTTGTCCAATATGGTGCCATATAGTAGCCGTCCCACTGTGTTCAGTTATGATAATGTATTGTCAATTCTTGGGTCTAACCCAGATAATCCAGCGAGTTTTACGGCAAAAGCGCAAAATGCATCAGACGAATTCCGGCGGCGGCAAGCCTTCCTTCAGTCGTTTATTCGCGATCAATATGGCTCAACTGCACGTGGTAACTCAGTTTATCTGATCGGTTGGACAGACCAAGCCCCCTATACAGAAACAGTCCCCAATGAACTCACTAGAACAGTGGATACAACGTTATATATTGTGGAGTTAGCCGTACAATACGATACGCCACAACGATCAGAGATAGTTATCACCGAGGATCAATTTACCTGGGTATCCATTGACCGCACGAATGCGCCAAATGCCGGTGTTATTCGGGTAGATGTCCCCGCTTCGGCAGAGATTGTCTTTCGGTTTACGCCATTACCTGGTTCCGTGCTAGACGAAGTTAATGCGCTAGACATCATTTATAACCGGCGTGATTCACGGGTTGCTAGCACATTTGAAATATGGAATTGGGAAGCCGCAGAGTGGGAAGTATTCACAATAATGGATGCTGACCGTATGACGTTTGATGATCCGGCGCGGTTTTTGGGACCATTAAATGCGGTACAAATCCGCGCCACACCGCGTGGAGATGGTGGCAACCTCACGATTGATCGGATTGGAATAGAACAGCGCGGCAATTTTACCGGATAGGGATCATATCATTTTAAGGTTATCCAATTTATTCCGACATATAATAAATGCTATAGTTGCTGATAATTCTGGGAGATGAGATGGACTATATTATAGAAACACATGATTTAGTCAAACGCTTTGGCAAATTCACAGCGGTTGATGGATTATCGCTCAAAGTGCCGCGCGGCTCTATTTATGGTTTTGTTGGTCCAAATGGTGCCGGTAAAACCACCACCATGCGCATCCTCACCACATTAACACGCCCTACATCTGGAGAAGCCTGGGTAGCAGGGCATAATGTCGTGCAAGACCGCCGGGCAGTACGGCGTGCCATCGGTTACATGCCAGATGAATTTGGTGTGTATGATGATCTACGTGTATGGGAATATCTGGACTTTTTTGCTGCTTGCTATGACATCCCAGAAGGGCAACGCCGCCAATTAACAAATGATTTACTTGAATTGGTTGACCTAACACATCGCCGCAATGACATGGTGGATAAACTCAGCAGGGGGATGAAGCAACGGCTTTCCCTGGCGCGGACTTTGGCACATGACCCACAAATTCTTATCCTAGATGAACCCGCTTCTGGCTTAGACCCCCGTGCCCGCATCGAAATCCGTGAGTTAATGGTTGAGCTAGCCAATATGGGCAAAACGATCTTTTTCTCTACGCATATTTTGGCAGATGTAGAAAATATTTGTACAGATGTCGGCATTATTGAAGCTGGCAAGATGATTATGCAAGGCAGCATGAGCGAGATGAAAGCGCAAATGATGCCCCATCGTGAAATCATTGTCACCGTAAAAGATAATGAAACAGCGGAAAAAGTTGTCCAACTCGTCAATGAAATGCAGGATATTATCTCTGTTGTCATTTTAGACCCCAAAGGCGGGCGCGCACGGGTACGGATTGATTTCGCTGGTGATGATGAAGGGGTAGCAGCTATTAATCAAAAATTGAACAAAGCCGATATTTTGATTTACAGCTTCCAAGAAGAAATGCGGGATTTAGAGTCGTTGTTTATGGGGGTGACCAAAGGCATTGTTACTTAAGTGTTCCAGCTCTTTTTAGATACATCACGCTGCCAACACCCCCTAATTTTTGGGGTATGCGATATTGTGGATTTTCGCCATACTACGCAAAAAGGTTAGTGAACTGGTATGCCAGAGCGATTTAACGACGAATTTTGGAGTTATTTAGATCAACTTGTTGAAAAAAGCCAAATCGTTATCGACAATCCAAAGGGCAGTGCCCACCCGGATGACGACACGGAAGTTTATCCATTAGATTATGGATACCTAGCAGGGACAACCTCATCTGATGGCGCAGGGATTGACGTTTGGATCGGTGAACGAGCTGATCGTCGTGTAGTGGCGATTATCTGTACGGTTGATTTGATTAAACGCGATACAGAAATCAAAATCCTGCTAGGCTGCACCGAGCAAAACATGCAGCAAGTGGTTGAGTTCCTGAACAAAGACCAAGGAGTGAGAAGTTTCTTTGTACGCCGGCAATAGCCTGGCGTTTTTTGTGGGGGTGTTGTGCCAAATTTGCAAATCCGCTATGATGAATCTATCTGAGGTGGAAAGGAAAAAGGCAAAACCCCCCATGGAAAAGCGTATGATTGAATTTATCCGTGCATTGCGTGCCGCTGGTGTACGGATTTCCCTAGCAGAAAGCCAAGATGCGCTATCTGGCGTAGACATCATTGGCGTACAAGACCCCCATCATTTCAAATCCACATTAAAAACAACCCTGGTTAAAGAAGTTAAAGATCATCCCTTATTTGACTATTTTTATCCATTGTTCTTTGCATCCAACCAACCGCCTATGCAAAACATTCCAGATAACTTAACGCCAGAAGAACAACGTCTACTTGAAAAAGCCATGCGTTCCTTGGCAGGCATGTCAGAGGCATTACAGAACTTACTACAGCAATTGCTACAAGGACGCTCTTTTGATCAGGAAGAACTGGATCGTATGGGGCAGCAGGCGGGTTTGCAGAACGGCTCAGATATGTATCAGCGTCCCTGGTTTGAACGCCGTATGGATCAGGTCGCCAATATGCGCCAGCTTGAGAAAATGATGGAACAATTACTAGAAGCTCTGGCAGAAATGGGAATGAGCCAAGAATCGCTAGAGCAACTGCGTGATATGATGCAGCAGAATTTTGAGGGGTTATCAGAACAACTGTCTAACTATGTTGGGCAGACCATGGCGCAACAGATGGCACAGCAAGAACCAGACCCCAAACCTGACTTAATGGACGTTCCATTTAATCGCTTGGGACAAAACGAAATTGATCAAATCCGAGATGAAATCCGTCGATTAGCTGCTCGGTTACGCAGCCGCGCTTCTATGCGTCAACGTCGTGCCAAAAACGGCAACCCAGACCCACGCCGCACGTTACGCGCGAATATGCGCTATGGTGGTACGCCAATCGAAATTAAGCACCGCACTCGCCATAAAAAACCCTCTCTTGTTGTCATCTGTGATATTAGCACCTCTGTACGTTATTGCACCGAATTTTTGCTGACTTTGATCTATGAATTGCAAGATCAAGTCGCCCGAACAAACAGCTTTGTATTCATTGCGGATTTGGTAGATATCAGCATGGAATTCAAAGAATATGAGCCACAAGAGGCTGTGGAGCGTGTGATGGCGAATAACCGCCCAGGGTATTACAACACCGATTTGGGTAACAGTCTTAACACGCTCAAACAAGATCACTTTGGCTTGATCACCAGCAAGACCACGGTCATCATTCTTGGGGATGGGCGCAATAACTACAACAATCCACGCCTAGATATTGCCCAGGAAATTCAGCGGAAATCCCGCCGCCTGCTATGGTTCTGCCCAGAACCGCGCTCTCAATGGGGCACTGGTGATAGCGACATGATCGAATATGCGCAATATTCGGATGGGGTATATTATGTTAACACCTTGCGTGATCTGGCAAATGCCGTTGAT
>RFHA01000432.1 GCA_003696565.1 Chloroflexota bacterium | reverse complement strand
AGCCAAACGGGAACAACGGGTCAGCCACATCCGGCAGGTCGTCGGCGGAGCGGGGCCAGGTGGGCCGGATGGCTGGGAGTTTGCCGGTAAACGGCCGTATCCCAAACAACCCATCCACCAACAGCATGTTGGCCACCCCCTGCCCCTCCGTGCCCGGCAGCCACGCCGCTACCAGCGCATCCCAGTCGGGCAGCTTCTTGGACAAATTCTTTTGTCCTTCTTGATTAACCTCAACCACATGTATAGAATCGTTGTTGTTTATAAATCCATAATGATAAAGAGTAAAACATATGCCCAAACTGCTCTGGATTGGCAAAGAAGCTGTTCTCAACCACCACAATGAAGTTCCCTTTCACCTGCTGCGTTGCAACCCCGATCTTTCTGTAGGTCAGCCCGATAGCGGCAACCTGCTGGTTGAAGGCGATAACCTGCTGGCCCTCAAAGCCCTGCTGCCCTACTACGCCGGACAGGTAAAGTGCATTTATATTGACCCTCCCTACAACACCGGCAACGAAAACTGGGTGTACAACGACAATGTAAACAGCCCCGAAATACGGGCCTGGTTGGGCCAGGTAGTAGGCAAAGAGGTTGAAGACCTAAGCCGCCATGATAAATGGCTCTGTATGATGTATCCCCGGTTGGTATTGTTGCGCCAGTTTTTACGAGAAGATGGGGCTATTTTTATAAGTATTGATGATAATGAAGTGTCATCACTACGTCTTATAATGGATGAAATCTTTGGTCCGGATAATTTTGTTGCCACCGTAATTTGGCAAAAAATGGATAGTCCCAAGAATACAGCTATCCATTTAAGTGAAGACCACGATTATATTGTGATATATGGTAAAAAAGCTGATAGCTGGAGGCCCAATAAACTCCCAAGAACCGATCAAATGATTGCACGATACAAAAATCCAGATAAGGATCCTCGCGGCCCGTGGCTTTTAAGCGATCTTGCGGCAAGAAATTTTTATGCTCAGGGACGTTATCCAATTACACTCCCTTCTGGTCGAGTAATTGAAGGGCCTCCTGCTGGAAGTTATTGGAGAGTAAGTAAAGAAAGATTTGATGAACTAGAGCAAGATAATAGGATATGGTGGGGACAGTCAGGGGATAATCGACCAGGAATCAAACGGTTTTTATCAGAGGTTCAAGAGGGGGTGGTACCTCAAACTCTTTGGTTTTGGAAAGACGTTGGAAGTACCCGCAATGCAAAACAAGAATTTAGTCGAGTAATCGGAGCAAGTGCATCACAAGATTTGTTTACTACCCCCAAACCAACCCGCCTTATCCAACGAATTTTACAGATAGCTACCGGCCCTAACGATATTGTTCTTGATTCATTTGCTGGAACCGGTACAACAGCTCAAGCTGTTTTGGAGCAAAATCAACAAGATAGCGGCAACCGGCGGTTTATTTTGGTAGAAATGGAATCTGATATTGCTCGCTCTGTCACGCACCAGCGCCTCAAACGGGTTATTGAAGGCTACCCACATACCGGGACTGAGCGCACCGAGCTTTTTAGAGAAAAATTAACCGTCACCAACTTCAAGAAATCCTCACAAATTCTGACTCGAATGGATGAGATTAAAGCCGAACACAAAGCTGACTATAACGGTTTTGAAACTAAAATCGAACGAGAACATATTATGCTTTATGGAAAAAAGAAAATAGAAGGTTTTAAAGAAGGACTGGGCGGCGGCTTCCGCTACTGTCAGTTGGGGCCAACGCTGTTTGACGCTAACGGTCAATTGCGGCAAAACGAAGTCAGCTTTACCGATTTGGCCCGCCACGTCTTTTTTACCGAAACCGGCTCACCCTTGCCGGCGGATGTTCAGGGAAACAGCCCGCTGATTGGTGTATACGGCAATACAGCCATTTATCTGCTTTACAACGGTATTATTTCTGACATCCAGCCCGATGGCGGCAATGTATTAACCCGGTCCGTGCTGGCTTCGCTGCCGCCCCATAACGGCCCTAAAATAATTTACGGCAACGGCTGTTTGCTCAGCCGGGACTATTTGCAACAACACAACATCGCTTTCCGCCAAACACCCTATGAAATCAAGGTTGCCTGATATGCTTACACTTAAAGAATACCAACAAAAATCACTTGATGTCTTAAAAGCCTACTGTCAGTTGGCAGTTCAACTCGAAGATGCAGACACCGCTTACTATCAGCTAACCCGTAAAATTTATGGTGCAGGTATCCCATACAACGCCATTCCTGAACTGCCCGGTCTCCCTTATGTTTGTTTGCGTATTCCCACCGGAGGCGGCAAAACCTTGGTGGCCTGTCACGCCATTCCCATTCTGCAACAGGAACTTTTACGTGGTGATCACCCCTTAGTGCTGTGGCTGGTTCCCTCTAATGCTATCCGCGAGCAAACTATTGCTGCCTTGAAAGACAAAAAACACCCCTACCGGCAGGCTCTTGAGTCTCATGCCGGTAATGTGACCGTTTTGGATATTACCCAAAGCCTGTTTGTACAGCGGTCCGTGTTGGATAGCGGCCTGACGATTATTGTCTCTACTATTCAGGCTTTTCGGGTTGAAGATACCAATGGGCGCAAAGTGTATGAAACCAACGGCCAGTTGATGAGCCATTTTGACGGCTATCCTCAGGCCGTGCTTGACAAGTTGGAAAAGGGAGAAGACGGATCGGTCATTTATTCGTTAGCCAACGTTATCAAATTGCACAGACCATTGGTTATTGTGGATGAAGCCCACAACGCTCGCACCGACCTTTCCTTTGCCACCCTGGCCCGTTTTGATCCGGCGGCTATTTTGGAATTAACTGCCACGCCAGATACTGAAAAAAATCCCAGCAACGTACTGTACGCCGTTTCCGCGGCCCAACTGCAAGCCGAAGATATGATAAAAATGCCCATTTTGCTGGACACGCTCCCGGATTGGCGCAATTTGCTCAGCAATGCCATTGCCCAGCTTGACCGCCTGGAACAAGTTGCCAAGGACGAGCAGGCTGCCACTGGCGAGTACATTCGCCCGATTATGCTGTTACAGGCCCAACCCAAATATCAAAATCGGGATACCATAACGGTTGACGTGCTGGAGAAAACGCTCATTGAAGATTACAAAATCCCCGAAGCGCAGATTGCCCGCGCCACTGGTTCGGAACGGGGATTGGATGGGGTTGATATTTTTGCTGAAGATTGCCCTATCCGTTACATCATCACTGTGCAAGCATTGCGCGAAGGGTGGGATTGTTCCTTTGCCTATGTGCTTTGTTCTGTGGCCGAAATGAGTTCCAGCACAGCGGTGGAGCAAATGTTGGGGCGGATTATGCGCCTGCCACGCGCCCAACGCAAACAGCAAAACGAGTTGAATCAAGCTTACGCCTTTGCCGCCTCGGCCAGTTTTGCCGCTACCGCCAACGCGCTAGTGGATGGGCTGGTACAAAACGGCTTTAACCCGATTGAGGCCAAACAGCTTATCCGTGGTCGAGAAACAGCTACAGAACAACTTAGCATTGGGCCACTGTTTGACTCACCTGCTGCCGCCAATACCGTTACGATTCATAGCCCACAAAAACCTAATTTGGATGACCTTCCAGCTAACCTTGCCGGAAAAATGAGTATAGACCCTGAAAATAACACCTTGATTTTTACAGGTCGGATGAGCGAGCAGGAAAGAGACACCCTTAAAGCTCACCTTACTGACGATGCGGCCAAACAAGCTATTGACCAAGCTTATTTAGACTCACAAAAATTTGACACCCGCACGCCGTCCGAAAAAGGAACCTCCTTTAGCTTGCCTAAGCTGGCTTACAAACAAGGTGATTTGCTAGAAGAACTAGATAAGACCCACTTTTTGGAACATCCTTTACGCTTATCTCAACGAGAAACTTTACTTAGTGAAGAAGAGTTTCCGTCAACTATTCAAGGGGGGCAAAAAGGGCGTATTTTTATCGAGGATAATCAGGTAACGGTTGACTTTGTAAAAAACCTTCACCAACAAATGACATTATTGGCTACCGACAAAGGTTGGACAGAAGCGGAGTTGGTTTATTGGTTAGATCGCGTCATTCCCCATCCAGATATTACGCCGGACGAGTCGGGGGCTTTTATCAATAAATTGGTTCAGGACCTTATTAATAAACGAGGATTTACATTGGACCAATTGGTACATGACAAATATCGCTTAGCTGAGGCTGTCCGCAAGAAGATAAATCAACATCAGCAAACAGCCCGCAATGAGGCTTTTCAACAGTTTTTACTGCCTAATTCGTCGCTGACGGTTACGCCAGAGGTGCGCTTCACCTTTGACCCGCTGCGTTATCCATACAATCGTCCGTATCAAGGCAATTATAAATGGCAAAAGCATTATTACCCGCAAGTAGGAGATTTGAAGTCACAAGGTGAGGAGTTTGAATGTGCTCAATATATTGACACCTTGGAAGAAGTAGAATTTTGGGTTCGCAACCCGGAACGCAGCTCCATAGCTTTTTCATTACAAACATCCACAGATCGCTTTTATCCTGATTTCGTCTGTAAACTAAAAGATGGCCGCTATTTGGTTGTAGAGTACAAAGGGGAAGTCTATCGAACCAATGATGATTCTAAGGAAAAGAATAGCTTGGGCGAATTATGGGAAAAGCGTAGTCAAGGTACTTGTCTGTTCATAATGGTCAGTAACCGGAATTTTGATGCCATTCGGGCAAAAATTAATGGAAAAAGTTAGATCGGGGTAGCATGAGGATAAAAGTTCACCTTCCGTGACATAAATTGAACAAGGAAGGAGTAACGGCCGTTTCTCTTGTTTGGATGTAGTTGAGAGGTGACGGTTCCCTGTACCAAAAAAACAAAGCGCGCAAAGGACACCATTCAGCCCTTTGCGCGCTTTGCTGTTCACTTTCAGCCGCTACCGCTCCAGCCCAAAGCCAAACGGGAACAACGGATCAGTCACATCCGGCAGATTGTCGGCGGAGCGGGGCCAGGTGTAAGGGAGCTTGCCGGTAAACGGCCGTATCCCAAACAACCCATCCACAACCCCCTGCCCTTCTGTACCCGGCAGCCACGCCGCCACTAACAATCAAATTTTGTCCTGCAAAATCAGTGTCGTTTCCACATAAAAGCGGGTGAAGTGTTTGGAAGCGTTTTGGAAGCGTTTGATATGGATAATACAGTTCAGCTTCAGACCGAGTGTCTGGCAAAGTATCTTACACTGTAAAAGGAGAATTCAAGTGAAGAAGAAACTACCCCTTATCGTTTTATTGCTGTTTGCTTTTGGTTTGGCTGCCTGTGGTGGCGGTCTTGTCGTT
>RFHA01000431.1 GCA_003696565.1 Chloroflexota bacterium | reverse complement strand
CGGGAATTTAGCCGTGTGGATGAATGGGACTGGCGACGACAGCTTGACGTGAACCTCACTGGTGCGTTTTTCCTTACTCAACTCATTGGGCGTGTGATGAGCGATGAGGGGGGCGGCGTTATCATTCACTTGGCGAACACAGCTTATAACGCAACACTCTCACAAGGCGTTGGGTATGTGGCTAGTAAGGCGGGTCTCGTGGCGATGACACGCCAAGCAGCGAGGGAACTTGCACCGGCTAACATCCGTGTGAATGCGGTTTGCCCAGGGGAAATTGAACACAATGATTTGCCCATTCTTGGCGATAATTTTATGCAGCGCACTGGCACACCCCAGGAAGTTGCCCATGTGGTGCTGTTTTTGTGCAGCGATGCAGCATCTTTCATCACTGGGCAAGCGATTCATGTTGATGGTGGACGGGGATAAACTTCGTGCAGACAAAATACGGTGATTATCAACAACAATCTCGTAAGACATATAGCGACATTGAAACCAATAACGTGATTGTATATCCCACGCTGGGCTTGGTTAATGAGGCGGGAGAGTTCGCTGGGAAGATCAAAAAGATTTTCCGAGATAAAGGCGGGGTGTTTTCTGATGAGGACAAAGCCGCGCTCAAAAGTGAACTGGGTGATGTGCTGTGGTATTTAACACAGATTTGTACCAATCTAGGGCTTACATTAGAAGAAGTGGCGGAAGCCAACTTAGATAAGTTGTTCTCCCGCCTGGAACGTGGCAAAATTCAAGGCGATGGGGATAACCGTTAAGCAAGCAACCATTTGATTGCCTCGTTGCGTTTGTTTGGGTTAAAAACGCGGTAAACATCAGTCTCCCGATTAAATAAATTTTCTACTCGCCTGATGTCTTGCGGTGGCATGGCAGTGTTATAAAGCACCGCTGTTCGTGTAAATAAGCGTTTGCTTTGTTTAGCACGAAATTGCTGAATGTGTTGGTATGTCGCCTCTGGTGAGATAGTCACTAGCGCGTCAATCAAAAACATCAGCAAACTGTTTGGTGCTGCTGCCTCATAAATTTCTTCTAGTTTCTCCAACCATTCTTTGATGGTTCCAACCACCGGTTCTTGCCAGATGAACTCATGAATTCCATTGGGGTGTTGAATGTATTCTATATTGCTCAACGTAGCATCCTTGATGGCTATATATGTTTTCTTACATATTGTATAACGTTTTGCTGCAAACTTTATGAAATATTTCCCAAATATTGGTTAATTGATGGTTTTATAAACCTGTGTTAAAATAATAATATCAAAATAAAAAAATAAAATTACCAAGAGGTAATATCAATGACAACAATTGTATCAAACAGAAATACTGAAGCGGAAAATAAAAAACAACAATGGTTTAACCAGGCATGGCTAGAGCCGCGCCTGGTTGTGGTGACCTTATTGGCGATGATCTTAGGAGTGCTGGCAAATACCTGGCATCTACCGACTTGGGTTGAAGCGATATTTGCCGTTATCGCTTTTATTGCGGGTGGGGTTTTTGGAGCCAAAGGGGCTATCGAAACGCTCATTCAAGAGCATAAACTCGATATTGATATGTTGATGGTTGCGGCAGCATTAGGTGCGGCGGTCATTGGGCATTGGGCAGAAGGTGCGATGCTGCTCTTTTTGTTCTCTTTGAGTAACGTTTTGCAGGATTACGCTATTGGGCGTAGCCGTAACGCAATCAAGAGCTTGTTCAAGCTTTACCCGGAACAAGCCAAGGTCAAACGGGATGATGCGGTGGTTGTTGTTCCATTTGATCAAATTCATGTTGGGGATGTGGTTTTGATTGAACCTGGAGAACGGATTCCAGTTGATGGGGAGGTTATTGGTGGGCGTTCATCGGTAGATCAATCGCCAATTACAGGTGAATCGATGCCCGTGGAAAAATCTATCGGGGATCAAGTATTTGCTGGAACGCTCAATAAGCAAGGTGTTTTAGACGTTCAAGCGACACGTACCGCCAATCAAAACACCCTGGCACGCATTATCAAGATGGTGGAAGAAGCGCAAGAAGCGCAAGCCCCAACTGAGCGTTTTTTGGAGCAGTTTGAGCAATATTATGCTGCGTTTATCATTTTTGCCACGTTGTTGATTATCGTTATCCCGCCGGCTCTATTTGGAGTGAATTTTGTTGATAATTTCTATCGGGCGATGGTGTTGATGACTGTTGCCAGCCCCTGTGCTTTGGTGATTAGCGTGCCAGCGGCGTTTATCAGTGCGATTGCCTCCGCTGCGCGAGATGGCATTTTGCTCAAAGGGGGGGCATATCTGGAAGCGATGGCAACTATCAAGGCGATTGCGTTTGATAAAACGGGGACACTCACCAAAGGGCAACCGGCAGTAGTGGATGTGATCTCTTGTTGTCACCTTGGGGAAAATGAACTATTAAGTGTGGCTGCTTCGGTGGAAGCCCGTTCTGAGCATCCATTGGCTAAGGCGATTGTGCAGGAAGCGGAAAATCGTCGCTTATCGATTGCTGATGTTCATGACTTTGAAGCTGTTGCTGGGCAGGGCGTTATCTCTAAACTAGATGGCAAACAAGTTAAGCTAGGGAGCATCAATTATTTATTAAAACAAGCTCCGATGCCCCCCCAATTAGAACAGGTCTATACTCAACTAGAAGCTCAAGGCAAAACAGTTATTGGGGTTGTGCGGGAGGGGCATTGTGAAGATTGTGGCGAGTGTGAGTTTGGTGCAAAATCGGCATGTGATTGGATGGGAATCATCGCCTTAGCTGATGAACTACGCCCGGAAGCGGCGGCTGTGGTGCGGAATCTACGCGCTAATGGCATTGAAGTGGCTATGTTCACCGGTGATAACCCCATTGTAGCGCAGCAGATTGCCGATCAACTTGGCATTCAACGTGTTCATGCCGGGTTAATGCCAGAGGATAAAGTGACCGCCTTAAGACAACTTCAGGCAGAGGTTGGCGCGGTGGCGATGGTTGGCGACGGCGTGAACGATGCCCCGGCTCTTGCTATGGCGGAAGTTGGTATTGCGATGGGCGCGGCTGGCACTGATGTTGCCTTAGAAACAGCAGACGTTGTGTTAATGGGGGATAAGTTGGAATTGATTGAGCGGGCGATTATCCTCAGTAAAAAGGCTCGCCGCGTTGTATGGCAGAATATTGCCTTTTCATTAGCGGTCATTGTTATACTGATTATGGGTGCGTTGGTGATCGATTTGCCTTTGCCTTTGGGTGTGCTGGGGCATGAAGGCAGCACTGTGATTGTGGTGTTAAACGGGCTGATAACGCTTCTCATTTTGCCAGAAATTGCCCGCCGTAAAACACGAGAGATAAACCCCGCACGCTAGTATTGGGCATCCTGCGAGAGGTGTGGATGTATGTGTTGCCAGGGGGATTTGATCTCCTTGGCAACCAGTCACCTGTTTCAATTTTTAAGTACACGTTTCTTTATCCACTCGTCAATTCTAAATAAAAAATTAAACAATGCTAATGAGATGATGAAAACGCTTTTGTTTTTTAACTCCGGCTCATAAAACTGTGTTATTGTTTACCTAACAAAATTTAGGTAAATAAAATTGGAGCAGAGGATGGGAACGCTCATAGAGTTAAAAAACGTTCATAAGGTTTATAAAACCGCTGCCGGTGAATTTCCTGCGTTACGTGGGATTAACCTTAGTGTGAATGAAGGCGAATTTGTGGCGGTTATTGGTAAATCTGGTAGTGGTAAAACCACATTAATCAACATGATTACCGGAATTGATTATCCCACACAGGGGGATGTGCTGATTGCAGGGACAAAGATCAACGGGATGAAAGAGGGCAAGCTTGCGCAGTTCCGCGGGCGTAATATGGGCATTATCTTTCAGTTTTTCCAACTATTGCCCACACTCACCGCGGTTGAAAATGTGATGCTGCCGATGGATTTTCTAAACATGTATTCCAACGGGGAACGTCGTGAACGGGCGTTGATGCTGTTGGAACAAGTTGGCTTAGCAGATCATGCCAATAAGGTGCCGTCTATGCTTTCTGGTGGTCAGCAACAACGTGTAGCGATTGCGCGCGCCTTAGCCAATGACCCGCCCCTGTTGCTAGCAGATGAACCAACTGGCAATTTGGATAGCAAAACAGCTGATACCATTTTCCAACTGTTTGAGAACTTAATTAATCAAGGTAAGACGATTGTCATGGTGACGCATGATAATGACCTTGCTAGCCGTGTCAGTCGTGATCTTACCGTGAGTGACGGGGAAATCATTGCTGATGAAAGTCGCCAAAATAGATATGTTCGAGCTGAAAAGTCGGAGGCAGTTCTATCATGAGTCCTCGTTGGCGTAAAATTTGGGCGGATTTAACCGTCAACAAATCAAGAACACTGTTGGTTATTTTATCCATCGTGGTGGGGGTGTTTGCGGTTGGTTCAATCACAGGAACGTCTGCCATTATTGACCGTGAGAGTAAGGAATTATGGCAAAGCGTTAATCCGGCAAGCGCGGTAATTATCACCACACCGTTTGATCTTAGCTTAGCTGAACAAATTGCTGCGATGCCAGAAGTTGATACGGTGCAGGTGCGCCGTGTGTTGAATGCACGCCTGGAGATGGCAGACGGAACGGCAAAAGACGTTCAAATCTTCAGCGTGCCAGATTATCAAAACATGACCTTGAACCTGATTCAGGCGGAAAGTGGCGCGTTCCCCCCACCAGAAGGCGCGGTTTTGATTGAGCGCAGCGCGTTAAGCCTGATTGACGTGGCACAAGGGGATACACTCACGATAACATTGCCAGATGGCACGCAATCCGACTTTGAAATTGGCGGCATCGCCTATGATCTCAGCCAGCCGGCTGCCTCTGTGTTGGATGTGGTGTATGCCTATGTTAGCCCACAAACCATGCAGCAATTAACGGGTGACGCTGGATACAACACGTTGCAGTTTCGTGTGTCACCGTCTGCGGTGGCAGCATCTGGAATGGAAGAAGAAGCGTTTACTGAACAAGTTGCTAACATGATCCGCGATAGCATCCAACAGCAAGGGGTGATTGTGGTAGCACCGCCAGTGATTTATACGCCAGGGGAACCCCCAGGATACATATTCATTGTGGCATTATTGGTTGTGTTGGGTGTTGTTGGCTCGTTGACATTTGTTCTGAGCGGTTTTTTGATTGTCAACATTATTTCGGCTTTATTGGTACAGCAAACCCGCCAGATTGGTGTGATGAAAGCGGTTGGCGCAAGAACAAGCCAAGTCGTCGGGATGTATTTGGGAATGGCGTTGTTCTTTGGTGTTGCTGCGTTGATTATCGCCTTACCGCTTTCGTTTTTGGGTGCACGTCTTTTAGCGGGCGTGATCGGTGACTTAAACAATTATAAGATCACAGATTTCAGCGCGCCGCCTTCGGTGTTTGTTGTACAGATTGTTATTGGTTTGGTTGTTCCAGTGGCATCAGCATTGATCCCTGTCATTTTGGGCACACGGGTCAGCGTCCGTGAAGCATTGGATTCACGTGGGATTGATACAGATAACAATTCGCTGTTTGATCGCATCACTGCCCGGATACGTGGGGTACCGCGTCCTATTTTGCTCTCTTTCCGTAATACCTTCCGGCAAAAAGGGCGGTTGATCCTTACGCTGATGACGCTGACTTTAGCCGGAGCTATCTTTGCCACTGTATTTACTGTTCGTAACTCGCTTTTTGCCACGTTGGATGATTATCTGCGTTATGAAAACTACAGTGTCTCGGTTGAACTAGATAATGCGTATGATGCTGGGACGGTGGTTCAGTTGACACAATCTATTGAAAATGTTACAACCGTGGAAACCTGGACACAAGTTACTGAACGGTTTGATGTGCCAGGTGTTGATGAAGATGCAGATATCACCATGTTCGGCTTACCAACAGAAAGCCAAATGATTTTGCCGATTATGCAAGCCGGTACGTGGATTGCTGAGAGTGATGTCGAAAATGGTATTGTCATAAACAGCAACGTGGCAGAGCAGGGGTTTGGCGTAGGGGATACAATGACCATTATCCTGCGTGGTGAGCCAACCGAGTGGCAGGTTGTTGGGGTTGCACAAGCTATTTTCTCCTTTGAAAATATCGCTTGGACGCGCTATGATACATTGGCAAGTGCGATTAACGAAGTTGGTTTAGCTCGCATATTACGCATGGATGTATCACCCAATGATGCCCAAACACAAGCTGAAGTTGTAGAACGTGTGAGCCAAACTTTAGCCGATGCAGATATTTTGGTTAATCGTACAGAGACATTTTCTGCTCTGGAAAGTAGCTTGAATACACGATTTAACGTGTTGGTCATCAGCTTATTATCGCTTGCGTTACTGTTAGCGGTGGTTGGTGGGCTTGGGATTGCCGGAACAACAAGCATCAACGTTATTGAACGAATGCGTGAAATTGGTGTGATGCGCTCCGTTGGGGCTGCAAATTACCAAATCCTGGGCATCTTTATCGTCGAAGCCGTTTTTGTGGGTATGATCGGCTGGTTTTTGGGGTCACTTTTGGCTCTGCCGATCAGTAAAACCCTGAGTGATGGCGTTGGCAACGCCTTTAGTAATGCTCCCCTGACTTATAGCTTTGATGTCAGCGGGGCGGTGTTATGGCTAGTTTTGGCTATCGGCTTGGCGGTGTTGTTTAGCTACTTGCCATCACGGCGCGCTTCGAAATTAACCCTTAGGGAAGTGCTCTCTTATGAGGGATAACTTCTGTGTGTGTGTACTTCTTTCTCCTTTGCAAGGGCACGGCGACGTGTCCTTGTCGTTTTTTAGAACAATTGGGTTTTAGGACGAAATAGCTAAGCTGTCTTGATTTTCCACAACTCTCTCCATCGGTTACAATATTTTTAAAGTGATAATTTAATAACTTGTTTCAAGTATTTGGGATGTGATTTGATGAACACGCTAGGTTATTACATTGACATCATTATTGAAAGTGCCCAAGCACTTTTACACAGCACATTAACGGAAAAGCAAACGCAATTTGTCAAAACGATCATCGCTAATGCCGAGCGGTTCATCCACATCGCCACGGAGTTTGAATCATTACCGTTAGAGAAAGTATCCGCCGATTTACGGCATGAATTGGGCAATCCATTAACACCGATTTATGGCTATGCCGAACTGCTCAAAGTTGGCATGATGGGGGATGTTGATTCAGAACAACAAGCGCACGTGATTCGTATTCTAGATAGTACCGCTGCCTTGCGTGTGCTGGTAGATCATTTGGTAGCGAAAGCACGTGAGGCAGCTAACAAAAGTGGTTAATCAATATATGTATGTTGCTTGTTGGTGAGCTGAATGTTGTCTCTGTAGAGTATTAAGCGCGTTCAATTCCGTTTTTAATTGATAGTTGGGGAGTTTTCGTACAGTGTGTTGGAATATTTCAGGCTTTTTCCGACAAATTGATGGATGATGATTCGTCACATCGTATGATACAAATGAGGAATGTTTAGGGCGAATATTGCCCAATTTATCACAATTAGATAGCATCAAACAGAAATAGGTCAATTATGCGTAGCTACGTTTCAAAAAGCACCCAGAACCTCCACCCCTCCGGTATCCGGCGGTATTTTGACATCGCCGCCACCATGGATGACGTGGTGACGCTGGGCATTGGTGAGCCGAATTTTGTCACGCCGGAGCATATTATGGAAGCTGGTATCGCTGCCATGCGTGGCGGGCAAACGGGTTATACCGCAAATTCTGGTACGATCGAACTGCGTGAAGCGATTAGTGACTATATTCACCGGTTATATGGGTTGGAATATGACCCACAAACCCAGGTCTTGGTCACCGTAGGGGTGAGCGAAGCATTATGGTTGGCTTTTAAAGCGATTTTAGACCCCGGTGATGAGGTGTTGGTGGTTGAACCGTGTTTTGTAGCAAACCCCGCAGCCGTTGAAATGGCGGGCGGGGTGCCGGTTATGGTTCCTACCTCGGTTGAGCATGAATTCCAGGTGACTGGGGCAGATTTAGAGGCGAAGATCACCCCACGCACCAAAGCCATTTTGATTAGTTATCCCAATAACCCAACCGGTGCTATCCTGACCCATGAGCATATGCTAGAGGTTGCCGATGTCGCCCGTAAGCATGACCTGCTTGTGATTAGTGATGAAATTTATGAGCGTTTGGTTTATGGCATTAAGCACGTTAATTTTGCCTCATTACCTGGGATGCAAGAGCGTACTATTCTATTAAGCGGTATGAGTAAATCCTTCGCCATGACTGGCTGGCGGATTGGATACGCAACTGCACCGGTGGAGATTATGGCGGCGATGCGCAAACTTCATCAATATCTGATTATGTCTGCGCCGACGATGGGGCAGATGGCGGCGATTGAAGCATTGCGCTATGGTGAACCGGATGTGCAGATGATGCTAGCAGATTATGACCGTCGCCGGCGTTTGATTGTGGATGGTTTTAATCATATGGGGCTAACTTGCTTTGAGCCGCGTGGCGCGTTTTATTGCTTCCCAAATATCGAAGTCACTGGCATGACAGATGAGGCATTTTGTGAGGCATTGCTCAAGGAGGAGCGTGTTGCCGTTATCCCTGGTTCTGCTTTTGGAGAGAGTGGGCGCGGGTTTATCCGTGCGAGCTATACCAATAGCTATGAAAATATCCAAGAAGCCTTGAACCGTATGGAACGGTTTATGGTGAAGCATGGCTTTTTATTGCCAGCATGATGGCAGTATGCTAGCAGCATCCTAATTGAATAATCGCCTGATGAATATATTCCCCCCAACCTGGCTGGCTGAGGGGGTGTTGTTTGATTATCGGCATTAACTCATACTGGGGAATGTCACGGTAAAGCAAGTGCGTTCACCAACGGTGCTTTGCACATCAATGGATGCCCCATGTAGCTTGACCAACCCTTCAACAATGGTTAAGCCGCTGCCAGACCCTTGATCTTCATGGTATTCGCGGTTGATTTGATAGAATGGCTTCCATATATTCTCTATTTCATTTTCTGGAATCCCGCGTCCAAAATCAATCACTTTTAGTACCAGGTTTTTATCAACACCTTCCGCTTGTACAATAATTTGTGGCTGTTCTGGCGAGAATTTGATGGCATTGTCGATCAATTCATAAATTAGGATAGATAAATATTCCCGATCTCCTTCAATTGGTGGTAACGGGCTTTTAATCTGCAAATCACACGTGTGTGAAATACGTGGATTGCTAAAAATACGTGTGTGAACGGCGTGGAGGATTGTTTCAAAATCAATGATTTTTGATTTGCGCCATTCATATGTTTTGACCACATCCCCGCTTTCTAGTTCTACAAGCAGGATGAAATTTTCAATCAATCGGCGTAAGCGATCAGCACCGCTGTTGATTTCTTTTAGAAACATCAAGACTTCGCTGTCGTTCATATTATCTATGTTGCCGTTTTTAAGCATATCAGCATATGCCACAACCAGCGTTAAGGGGGTGCGGAATTCATGGTTGAGGATTGTCAAAACTTTCCGCTTGACGCTCTCTACTTCGCTATCCGCTACCACACGCATAACTTGGTGACGCTTCAGGCGTGCTTGAACAGCCACCAGCAAATCGTCAGCATCAAACGGCTTAATGAGGTAATCATCCACACCCATTAATTT
>RFHA01000430.1 GCA_003696565.1 Chloroflexota bacterium | reverse complement strand
TGTAAACTCCTGGCATCAAATCGTCGTCTGGCACGATTCGGTCAACGACGAAATGTATGTTGTAGTCGACGGTGTCACCGACAGTCGCAGTAACCCCAATGGAGTCTTCAACAGTACCGCCAACTTTACTGTCGGTAGAATTGAAACCACAGGAGCGACATCAGATTACGATGGCAGAATTGATGAGCTTCGCTTCCTCAGCGAAATTCCCTCCACCGATTGGATCGCCACCGAGTACAACAACATCAGTAGTCCAAGCACGTTTTATTCTGAAATTACCGCCGAAGAATCACAGCGCGGTCCAGTTTCCTACTGGAAGTTTGATGAAGCGATAAACAACACCTGCAAAGATGGCACAAGCGACATCTGCGATTCAACCCAAGAGTCAAACGACGGAACAATGACAGGAGGTACATGGCAGACAGAAGACCTTTGTGTATCCGGCAATTGCATGTTCTTCGACGGATCTGATGACGTGGCGACATTCACCAACAATCCCTCAATTGACTTCGATAACGGGCTAAAAAACGGTTGGAGTTTCGGGGCATGGATTCGGGCAAGCAGTGATGGTGAAAACAATGTTGGAGAGATCTTCAACAAAGGTAGTACTTATTTGAGGGTGGATACAGAAGGATCGGACGGATATGCAGATCTAGAATTCAATCTGGACCTTACAACAACCGATGCAAACGTAAACGTATCAGATGGCATCCAACTCGACCGTTGGCATTACGTTGAGGTGACTCACGACGGAACCAGCACCGCAAACGTATACATCGATGGACTTTTGCGTGGCACGAATACAGGCAGTGGTGTGATGTCAACTGATTCAAATGATCTTCTCATTGGTGGCAAAACAACTGCTAACTTTCATGGATTTATAGATGATGCACGCATTTATGATTACGAACGAACCGCTGGACAAATAAAATCAGACAGTATCGGACTTGGAGGATCAGGAAACAGCGCGTCGTTTTCTACTCAACTGTACAAATATCTATCGAATGGATTGGTAGGTTATTGGAGATTAGACGAAGCATCTGCCAATACCTGTACTGGAGGGACAAATGATTCCTGCGATTCATCAGGCAATCAATATGATGGAGCATGGGTAGGTGCTACCACCTCAGCCACCGGCAAATTTGGTAAGGGAACCAGTTTCTCAGCCACCAACGACGGCATTACAGTTAGCGCCAGCTCCTCATTTTTGCCCGAAGACGAATTTACGATATCTGCTTGGATATATGTAAATAGTATCGGCCAATACAATCCAATTATTGGTTCC